>DASXQC010000208.1:0-8151 GCA_036493235.1 Reyranella sp. | reverse complement strand
TGGTATGGGCCGGGCTTCCACGGCAAGTCCACCGCCAACGGCGAAGTCTATGACCAGAGCGACCACACGGCCGCCCATCGCACCCTGCAGATGCCGTGCGTGCTGCGGGTGACCAACCTCGACAACGGCCAGTCGACCATCGTGCGGGTCAACGACCGCGGGCCGTACGCCCGCTCGCGCATCCTCGACGTCTCGCGCGCCGCCGCCGAGGAACTCGGCATGGTCGGCCGCGGCACCGCGCGGATCCGGATCGACCAGCTCGAGGCCGAAAGCCTGGCGATGAAGCAGATTGCGCTCAACGGCGGCGGCCCGGACGAGCAGCGCGCAGCGCTCAATCAGTACATCGCCGGCAACCGTCCGCCGCCGATCGTAGCCGCACCGCAACCGCCGCCGCCTGCACCGGCTCCGCCGCCACCGCCGACGCCGCCCGTCACGGTCTATCCCAATCCGCCGCCCAGCCTTCCCAGCGAGCCGCGGCCGCGGCAGGGGCCGCCAACGATCGCCTCAATCGCCTCCGCGGCGTCGGGCGGCTATGTGCAGCCGGGGAGCGGATTCTACGTCCAGACCGGCGCCTTCTCGAGCGTGGGCAATGCGGAGAAGCAGCGCGGTCTGGTCACAAGCTACGGCTCGACCGAGATTTCCCCGGCGTCCTCGGGTGGTCGCGAGGTGTATCGTGTGCGCCTGGGTCCCTATTCGACGCAGGAGGCTGCCGGCATTGTCGCCGACCGGCTCCGGCGTTCAGGTTATGGTGATGCTCGTGTCGTGGCGGATTGATCGGATACTCTTGGCACTTCTCGCGGTCGCTGCCATCGGTGGCGTGACCGTCGACTCGCTTGCCCAGTCGGACCCCAAACATCCGGCGCAGCAGAAGCCGGCCAAGCCGGCACCGAAGCCGCAGCCGGGAGCCAAGCCGTCAGCCAAGGCGACCAAGGCCGAGGCGGCCGCCCGTCTCGACGCGCTGCCACCGTCGCAGATCGGCATCCCCACGATGGCGCAGCACGCCTTCATGATCGATCCGCAGACCTCGACGGTGCTGCTGTTCAAGGACGCCGACAAGCCGATGGCGCCGTCATCGATGGCCAAGATGATGACGGTCTACCTGCTGTTCGATGACCTGACCTCGGGCAAGCTGAAGTTGGATACGCGCTTCAGGGTCAGCGACCGGGCCTACGCGATCACCCGCGGCACGCATTCCTCGACCATGTTCCTCGAGATGACCGACAATCCGACCGTCGGCGAGCTGCTGCAGGGCATCATTGTCGACTCGGGCAACGACGCGAGCGTCGCCGTCGCCGAAGGCATTGCCGGCAGCGAGGACGCCTTCGCCGAGCGCATGAACAAGAAGGCCAAGGAGCTCGGCCTGACCGGATCGGTGTTCAAGAATTCCTCGGGCTGGCCGGCCGAGGGCCAGATGGTGACGGCGCGCGATCTGGCGCTGCTCGCCTGGCACACGATCAACGACTTCCCGGAATTCTATAAATACTACGCGCAGCAGAGCTTCACATTCAACGGCAAGACCCAGCCCAACCGCAATCTGGAGCTAAAGCGCGTGCCGGGCGTCGACGGCCTCAAGACCGGCCACACCGAGGAGGGCGGCTTCGGCCAGACGACGTCGGCGCTGCGCAACGGGCGGCGCCTGATCCTGGTGGTCAACGGGCTTGGCTCGATGGCCGACCGCGCGGCGGAGACGACCCGGCTACTCGAATGGGGCTTCAACTCCTTCACCAACATCACGATCTTCAAGCCCGGCGATACTGTAGCCGAGGCGCCGGTGTGGCTCGGTGCGCAGGACACGGTACCGCTGGTCGTGTCGCGCTCGATCCAGGTGACGGCACCGGCCGGCCAAACGCCCAATCCGCGCGTGGTCGCGAAGTTCGACGGACCGCTGCCCGCGCCGATCGCCAAGGGAACGAAAGTCGGCACTGCATCGGTCACGCTGCCGGACGGCCGGACGATCGACTATCCGCTGGAAGCCGGCGCCGACGTGCCGCGCAAGGGGCTGCTCGGCCGCGCCGTCACGCTGGCGCGGCACTACCTGCTCGGCTGGTTGTCGTGAGTCTCGGCGCACCGGGGCGCTTCATCACCCTGGAGGGCGGCGAAGGAGCGGGAAAGTCGACGCAGATCGCGCGGCTGGCCGAACGCCTCAAGGCAAAGCATGAGATCGTGACGACGCGCGAGCCAGGGGGCTCGCTCGGTGGCGAGATGATCCGCAAGCTGCTGGTCGAAGGGCCGGCCGAGCGCTGGGATGGCACGACCGAGGCCTTGCTGCACTTCGCGGCCCGACGCGATCACCTGCGCATGACGATATGGCCCGCGCTCGAGCGCGGCGCCTGGGCGATCAGCGACCGCTTCGCCGATTCGACCTGTGCCTATCAGGGCTGGGGCCATGGGCTCGATCTCGCCACGCTCGATCGCCTGTACGACGTGGCGGTCGGCGTGTTCCGTCCGGATTTGACCTTGATCCTCGACCTGCCGGTCGACGTCGGCCTCGCGCGTGCCGCCAGCCGTCGCGGCGTGGAGACGCGCTACGAGAGCCTGCCGCGCGCATTCCACGAGCGGGTCCGCGAAGGCTTCCTCACCATCGCCCGCAACGAACCCGAACGCTGCGCCGTGGTCGACGCCTCGCAGGACATCGACGCGGTCGCCGCATCGATCGCCCGCGTCGTCGCCGAGCGGCTGGGAGCCTGAAGGGATGGCGCGCGCCAAGGTCAGCGCCGCTCCGGCCGAGCTTGAGAAGCTCGAATGGCCCTACGACTGGCCGCCGCCGTGGCGCAACGAGCGGCTGGTCGGCCACGACACGGCCGAGCGCACGATGCTGGCGGCGCAGCAGACCGGCAAGCTGCACCACGCCTGGCTGATGACGGGTCCGCGCGGCATCGGCAAGGCGACGCTCGCCTGGCGCTTCGCCCGCTTCCTGTTGGCGGGGCAGGCGGGCGGCCTGTTCGGCGCGCCAGACAGCCTCGAGGTAGCGCGCGAGGCGCCGGGGCGGTCGCTGATCGATGCGCGCTCGCATCCCGACCTGTTTCATCTTCGGCGCACGCTGAATGCCGACACCGGCCGCATGCGCAACGAGATCGTGGTCGACGACGTGCGGGGCCTCGGTGAGTTCATGCACATGACGCCTGCGATGGGCGACTGGCGCGTGGCGATCGTCGACTCGGCCGACGAGATGAATCGCAACGCGGCGAACGCTGTGCTGAAGATCCTCGAAGAACCGCCGCCCAATGCCGTGCTGCTGATTGTGGCGCACGCACCGGGCCGGCTGCTGCCGACCATCCGCTCGCGCTGCCGGCGGCTTGCGCTGCATCCGCTCGCCGACGAGACGGTGATCGCGCTGCTGGGCGACTATGCGCCCAACACCTCGCCTGACGAACGGGCAGCGCTCGCGCGGCTCGCCGAAGGCAGCATCGGCCGTGCACTGGAACTCGCCAGCGCCGGCAGCCTCGCGCTCTATCGCGAGATGGTCGAGGTGCTGTCGACCCTGCCCGATCTCGACATGCCGCGCCTGCACGGTTTCGCCGAGCGCTTCGCTAAGCGCGGCGAGGAGGCCAACGCCGACTGGCGGTCACTCAATTACCTGTTCGACGGCTGGCTGAAAGGATTGTTGCGCGAGGGCGCGGTCGGAGAGGGGGCCTCGCCGGTGGTTCCCGCCGAGCGCGGATTGCGGGAGAAATTCCTGACGGCGGCGAGCCTTGATCGCTGGATGGAGGCATGGGAAAAGGTCGCCCGCCTGTTGTCCCGCTCCGATGCCGTCAATACAGACCGCAAGCAGACGGTGCTCGTGAGCTTCCTGACCCTTCAATCGGTGATGCGCTGACGACGGACGGGACCGGAGTCCAGGGATCATGTCGAGCCGCACCTATTACATCACCACGCCGATCTACTACGTCAACGACGTCCCGCACATCGGCCACGCCTACACGACCGTCGCCTGCGATGTCCTCGCACGCTTCAAGCGGCTCGACGGCTACGACGTGCATTTCCTGACCGGCACGGATGAGCACGGCCAGAAGGTCGAGACGGCGGCCGCCAACGCCGGCCTGTCGCCGCAGGCCTTCACCGACAAGGTAAGCCAGGCGTTCCGCGCACTCGCCGTTACGATGAATTGCAGCCCCGACAACTTCATCCGCACCACCGAGCCACGGCACTACAAGTCCTGCCAGGCGCTGTGGGAGAAGCTGGTCGCATCCGGCGACATCTATCTCGGCAAGTACGCCGGCTGGTATTCGGTTCGCGACGAGACCTACTTCGTCGAAGGCGAAACCGAGGTCGGCGAGGACGCTAAGCGGCGCGCCATCCCGACCGGCGCCGAGGTGAGCTGGGTCGAGGAGCCGTCGTATTTCTTCAAGCTCTCGGCCTGGGCGGACCGGCTGCTGGCGTTCTACGAGAAGAACCCGCGCTTCATCGGGCCGGACAGCCGCCGCAACGAGATCCTGAGCTTCGTGAAGGGCGGGCTGCAGGACCTCTCGGTGTCGCGCACCAGCTTCTCCTGGGGCGTGCCGGTGCCGGGCGACGACAAGCACATCATGTACGTCTGGCTCGACGCCCTCACCAACTACATCACCGAGTGCGGCTATCCTGACACCAGCAACCCGCTGTGGAAGTACTGGCCGGCCGACCTGCACATGGTCGGCAAGGACATCATCCGCTTCCATTGCGTGTTCTGGCCGGCGTTCCTGATGTCGGCCGGGGTCGCGCCGCCCCAGCGCGTGTTCGCCCACGGCTGGTGGACCAGCGAAGGGCAGAAGATGTCCAAGTCGCTGGGCAACGCGCTCTATCCCGACGAGCTGGTGAAGACCTACGGGCTCGATCCGGTGCGCTACTTCTTGCTGCGCGAGGTGCCGTTCGGCAACGACGGCGACTTCCAGAAGCGCGCCTTGATCGGCCGCATCAATGGCGACCTCGCCAACGCCTACGGCAATCTCTGCCAGCGCGTGCTGTCGATCGTCGCCAAGAACTGCGAGGAGAAGGTCCCGCCGAAGGGCGCGCTTATCGACGCGGACACGGCGTTGCTCGATCGCGGCAGAGGCCTGTTGGCCGTCGTGCGCGCCGAACTCGACGAGCAGGCGTTCCATCGCACGCTCACCGCCATCTGGGAGGTGATCGCCGACGCCAACCGCTACGTCGATGCGCAGGCACCGTGGGCGCTCGCCAAGACCGACCCGACGCGGCGCGACACCGTCCTGTGGGTGCTGGCCGAGACGATCCGGCGCGTGACGCTGCTGGTGCAGCCGTTCATGCCGGATTCGACGGCCAAGATCCTCGACCAGCTCGGCGTCCCGGCCGAGGCCCGGACGTTCGCCCACTTCGACAAGGAGCTGGTGCCCGGCACGAGCCTGCCCAAGCCGCAGGGCGTGTTCCCGCGCTACGTCGAGCCGAAAGCGGCCTGATGCTGATCGACAGCCATTGCCATCTCGACTTCCCCGAGTTGGCGACCGACGAGTCGGGCGTGCTGGCACGCGCCAGGACCGCGGGCGTCGCCGGCATGCTCACCATCGGCACGCGGCTCGACCAGTTCGAGAAGGTGCGGGCGATCGCCGAGCGCCATGGCAATGTCTGGTGCTCGGTCGGCGTCCATCCGCACGAGGCGAAGGAGGAGGGGCAGAGCACCCCCGACCGCCTGATCGAGGCGACACGCCATCCCAAGGTGGTCGGAATCGGTGAGACCGGCCTCGACTTCTATTACGAGCACAGCCCGCGAGCCGAGCAGGCCGGAAGCTTCCGAGCCCATATCGCCGCCAGCCGTCAGACCGGCCTGCCGCTGATCGTGCACACGCGCGACGCCGACCAGGAAACCGGCGACATCCTCGAGGAGGAGTACGGGAAGGGCGCCTTCCCCGGCCTGATCCATTGCTTCAGCTCAGGGCCCGAGGTCGCGCGCCGGGCGCTGGCGCTCGGCATGTTCATCTCGATCTCGGGCATCGTGACCTTCAAGGCGGCCGAGAGCCTGCGCACGATCGTGCGCGATATCCCGCTCGACCGGCTGCTGGTCGAGACCGACGCGCCCTACCTCGCGCCGGTGCCGAAGCGCGGCAAGACCAACGAGCCCGCTTTTGTCGCCCACACCGCCGCCAAGGTCGCCGAGCTCAAGGGCATCAGCGTCGCTGAGCTCGAGGCCGCGACGACCGAGAACTTCTTCATGCTCTTCACGAAAGCGGAGCGCCTCGCGTGCGGGTGACCATCCTGGGCTGCGGCACGTCGGGAGGCGTCCCGCGGCTCGGAGGCCTGAACGGAGCCGGGGAGTGGGGGGCCGCCAATCCCAACGATCCACGCAACCGCCGCACCCGCTGCTCCATCCTGGTCCAGGACCGGGGCAAAACCGTCCTGGTCGACACCTCGCCCGACGTCCGCGCCCAGCTGCTGGCCGCCAAGGCCGAGACGGTCGACGCGGTAATCTGGAGCCACGAGCATGCCGACCAGGTTCACGGCATCGATGATCTCAGGCCCTATACCTTCCGCCGCGGCGCGATCGAGGCCTGGGCCGACACCCGGACGCTCGAGATCCTGCGCCGGCGCTTCGGCTATGTGTTCGAGACCGGCGGCGAGGGCCTCTACCATGCCCTGTACGACGTCCAGGAATTCGACGGCCCTTTCACGGCCGCCGGCAGCCTCACGGTGACCCCGATCCCGCTCGACCATGGCATCGCGCCGTCGCTGGGCTTCCGGTTTGGCGACATCCTCTACGTCAATGACCTCGTTCGCGTGCCAGAGGCGTCGTTCGCGCTGATGCATGACGCCGACGTGATGATCGTCGATGCCATGCGCTACCGGCCACATCCGACACACGCCCATCTCGGCCTGGCGCTGGAATGGATCGAGCGGGTCGCACCTCGGCGTGCTTTTCTCACCAATCTCCACGTCGACATGGACTATGCTGAACTCGACCGGCGCACCCCGGCCCATGTCCATCCGTGCCATGACGGTCTGGTCATAGAGGCCTGATTTCAATAGGTTACGAGTGAAATCTCACCTTCTTCATAAGCTGGGACAAAAGGAGTCTGGACGTCGTCCGTTCCTGCTCGGAGCGCTGGCGTTGGCTTTTGCGCCGGTTTCGACCCGCGCCGAGGGCGATCTCGATCCCGGCAACCTCACGTTCCGCGACTTCGCCTCACGTGACCACGGCTCGAGCTTCGACAAGGTCGACCCGATGATCGGGGCCGGTGCGCAGCCGACGCAATCCCAGGTCCTGGCGATCGATAACAAAGGCGGCTTCGCCCGGATCCGCTTCAACTCGCTCAAGATCGAAGTCGCGTTGCCGCTGGGCTGGCAGGCCAACGAGGACTGGGAGCGCGGCGTCGGCTTCAGCGAGGACAAGCGCTACCGCCTGATCGTCTGGCGGGTCGATTTCGCCTTCGAGGGGGTCACCGGCGCCGAGCAGTACGCGGCCGCCAAGGTCGGCACCATCCAGTCGCACAAGCCGGGCGTGACGGGCCAGGCTCGGAAGCTGAGCGACGGTACGTTCCTGATCGTCTACGAGAACGTCCCCGACAAGGATGGCCAGCGCACCGTCTTCGACCTGGTGGTGCCGCAGCCCGGCCAGCCGAAGCAGGGCGC
The DNA here is from genome assembly GCA_036493235.1 of Reyranella sp. GTDB lineage: Bacteria > Pseudomonadota > Alphaproteobacteria > Reyranellales > Reyranellaceae > Reyranella. The sequence continues at coordinate 597 of DASXQC010000208.1, read as the reverse complement.
GCTGATGACCCTGGGCGTGCCGGCCACCGACGCAGATCGCGGGCTCAAGCTGATGGCCTTGTTAAAGAGATCTATGCATGTGGATTGGTAAGATGCCAAATATCTTAACTAATCTATATTTGTCATAATATATATTATACGATAATGATCACTCCAAAACCCACCGCCGAAACGCTGCCTAAAGAACCGTTGGCCCGGCTGCTGGCGGTCATGGCCTGGCTGCGCGACCGGCAGCACGGCTGTCCATGGGATATCGACCAGACCTTCAAGACCATCGCGCCGTACACCATCGAGGAAGCCTACGAGGTCGCCGACGCGATCGACCGCCACGACATGCCGGCGCTCAAGGAGGAACTCGGGGATCTGCTGCTGCAGGTCGTCTATCACTCCCAGATGGCGAGCGAGATGCCCCCTGAGGCCGGCGCCTTCCGGTTCGAGGACGTCGCGGCCGCCATCGCCGACAAGATGGTCGACCGCCATCCGCACGTCTTCGGCGACCTCAAGATCGCGGATGCTGACGCCCAGACCGTCTCCTGGGAGGCCCGCAAGGCGGCCGAGCGCGCCAAGAAGGGCGGCGAGCAGCCGGCCGGCGCCCTG
>DASXQC010000207.1:0-2715 GCA_036493235.1 Reyranella sp. | reverse complement strand
GGTCGACCGGATCGCGGTCGCACAGCACCCACAGCCGCCAGTCGCGGCCGTGGCTGATGATGCTCCGGGCGCGGGCGCAGATGTGGGTGAAGCCTGCCTGCACCTCCTCGATCGAGACCGGCTTGCCAGCGACCGGTTCGGGCGCATTGTTATGATAGGTAACGACGAGGTTGAAAACCTTCCAGCCTGACAGCGGGTAGTGGACGATGTGGCACTTCGGGCCGGCCCACAGGGTCGCCGCGTTCCAGCGCAAATCCTCGGGCATCTGTTCGGTCGGGATCACCGAACGGTAGGTCGTATGGCCCGACACGCGTGGCGCGCCGTCGCCCACCACCTGGCGACGGACGTTGGACCACAGCCCGTCGGCGCCGATCAGCGCGGCACCGGTAACGGTCGCGCCGTTGCCGAGCCGCGCGGTGACGGTCTTACCGTCCTGGTCGTAACCGGTGACCTCGCTCGAGACCTCGAGCTCGATCAGCGGATGCTCGCGGCAGCCCTTCAGCAGCACGCCGTGCAGGTCGCCGCGATGCACGACCGCGTAGGGATTGCCGTAGCGCCGGCGGAAGGCCTCGCCGAGATCGATGTGGCAAATTTCGCCATCGGCCATCGAGTCCATCAGCCGCAGCTGGTCGATATAGACCGCCATCTGCCGCGCAGTTTCGCCGACGCCCAGCCGATCGAAGCAGTGGAAGGCGTTGGGACCGAGCTGGATGCCGGCGCCGATCTCACCCAGCTGCGCGGCCTTCTCCAGCACCAGCGAGGGGATGTTCTTCTGGGCGAGCGCCAACGCCGCGGCGAGTCCGCCGATGCCGCCGCCCGCGATGAGTATTCTATCTCGGTCCACCCACGACCTTCTCGTCATGCAGCCGGGCGATTTCGTGCGCCGGCAAGCCGAGGATACCCGACAAGATCTCGTCCGTATGCTGGCCGAGCAATGGCGCCGGCACAGGCTGCTCGCGCGGCACGGCGGCGAACTGCACCGGCGTGGCGGCGACTGGATAGCTGCCGATGCCGGGCTGGTCGAGGATGGTGAACATCGGGTTGTCGAGCACGGCGTCCTTGTCCTGGCTGAGCTCGCGGAAGCTCCGGTACGGCGCCCACAAGGCGCCCGCTTTCTTCAGCGCTGCCGCGACGTCGGCCGAGTTATGGCTCACGACCCAGGGCTCGAGCACGGCGGCGATCTCGGCGCGCGCGTTCCAGCGGTCGGCTTCGAGCCTGAGGTCGACGCCCTTATCCTTCTCGATTGTGGCGAAGGCATCGGCGAAGCCGCCGGCCTTGGCGAGCGCCTCGAGGTGACGATCGGAGAAGATGCAGATCATCACGTGGCGGCCGTCCTTCGTCCGGAAGTCGCGGCCGAAAGTGCCGAAGATCTCGTTGCCGAAGCGCGGCCGGTCGACAGCGTTGATCACCGCCTCGCCGATGTAGCCGGTCGCCGACACCGCGGCCAACGCCATGTCCTGCAGGGGCAACACGACGCGCTGGCCCTTGCCGGTCATCCGCCGATGCCGCTCGGCCGCCAGGATCGACATCGCGGCGGCATAGGCGGTGGCGATGTCCCACGCCGGCAGCACGTTGTTGACCGGGCCCTGGTGGCCTTTCGGTCCGGTGACCAGCGGGAAGCCGGTGATCGAGTTCACCGTGTAGTCAACATTGGCCGCGCCGTGGCGGTCGCCGACGATGTTGAGTGCGATCAGGTCCGCGCGCTTCTTCGCCAGCTCCTCGTACGAGAGCCAGCCGCGCGCCGGCATGTTGGTCGAGAAGATGCCGCCGCCCTCGCCCGGCGCGGTGATCAGCGCGGTCAGCAGCTCGCGGCCCTTGGGCGAGCGCAGGTCGACGGCGATCGAGCGCTTGCCCTTGTTGAGCCCGGCCCAATAGATCGACTGGCCGTCCTTCGTCACCGGCCAGCGATCCGAATCGAGGCCGCCCTTGAGATCGTCGAAGCGGATCACGTCGGCGCCGAGTTGCGCCAGCGTCATGCCCGCCATCGGTGCGGCAATGAAGGCCGAACCCTCGACGATGCGCAGGCCTGAGAGAATGCCGGTCATCGCGCCTGTCCTGTCGCGGCGCGCTCGGGCGGCAGGTTGTTCTTGCGCTTGTCGAGCCACCAGCCGTACTCGCGATTCCACATCTCGAAGTTGGCATCGCAGCCCAGCTCCTGCGCGGCGTGCACCGGCCAGAAGGGATTGTAGAGCGCCTGCCGGCCGATCGCGATCAGATCGGCGGCGCCGTCCTGCAGCACCTTCTCGGCCTGCGGCCCGTCGAGGATCAGGCCGACCGCCATGGTCGGGATGCCGGCGCCGCGCTTCACGGCCGCCGCGAATGGCACCTGGAAGCCAAGCGAGCGCTTGATGGGCGCGGCTGTCGACAGGCCGGCGAGGCCTCCCGACGAGGTGTCGATCACGTCGATGCCCAGCGCCTTCAGCGCCTGCGCGTAGGCCACCGTGTCGTCGACGTCCCAGCCGCCGCCACCGTCGACCGCCGAGACGCGGATGAACATCGGCTTGCTCTCCGGCCACGCCTCGCGCACCGCGCGAGCAGCAGCCAGAGGGAACTTCATGCGGCCGGCGCGATCGCCGCCATACTGGTCGTTGCGCTTGTTGCTGAGCGGCGACAGGAACTGCGCCAGCAGATAGCCGTGCGCGCCGTGGATCTCGATCACGTCGTAACCCGCGGCGTCGGCGCGGCGCGCGGCCTCGCCGAACTTCTTCACGATCG
>DASXQC010000206.1:0-8159 GCA_036493235.1 Reyranella sp. | reverse complement strand
ATGCGCAGGCGGCGGATATGCACGTCGACGGTGCGCGCCTCGACATAGACGTCCTTGCCCCACACCGCATCGAGCAGCTGCTCGCGCGAGAACACGCGGCCGGGATGCTCCATGAAATGGCGCAGCAGGCGGAACTCGGTCGGCCCGAGATGGACCGGCTTGCCGCCGCGCGTCACGCGGTGGGCGACGAGGTCCATGACGATGTCGGCGTAGTTCAACGCCTCCTCGGCCAGCGCCGGCCGGATGCGGCGCAGAACGGCGCGGATGCGCGCCACCAGCTCGGTCGGCGAGAACGGCTTGGCGACGTAGTCGTCGGCGCCGGCATCGAGGCCGCGCACGCGGTCGCCCTCCTCGCCGCGCGCCGTCAGCATGATGATCGGCAGGTTGGCGGTCGAGGTCTGGCGGCGCAGCTGGCGGCAGACCTCGATGCCCGACATCAGCGGCAGCATCCAGTCGAGCAACACCAGGTCGGGCGTGTCTTCCTGGACCGAGGCCAGCGCCTCCTCACCGTCGAGGGCGACCGAGACGCGGAAGCCCGCCTGCTCGAGGTTGTAGCGCAGCAGCTCGACCAGCGCGGTCTCGTCCTCGACGACCAGCACGCGCGGCTTGATGGCCGTGCCCTGCGCTTCGCGGCGGGAAGGAGCGGTGGTCGTCATGCTCATGACGAGGCATCCGTGCTGTAGAGGGCAGCCGAGCCCTTGCGCCGGGCCTCGGCGAAGCTCTGGCCGGTCGAGCGGAAGCTCACCAGCTCGGCGATGTTGGTGACGTGGTCGCCGGCGCGCTCGATGTTCTTGGCCATGAACAGGAGGTGCGTGCACGCGGTGATCGTGCGCGGATCCTCCATCATGTAGGTCAGGAGCTCGCGGAACAGGCCGGTGTAGACCTGGTCGATCTCCTCGTCGCGGTTCCACACGTCGCGCGCCTTCTCGACGTCGTCGTCGGAAAAGGCGTCGAGCACGTCCTTGAGCGCCGAGCGCACCAGCCGGCCCAGGCGATCGATTCCGACCACCGCCGACGGCGGCACCGCACCCTGGGTGAGCACGATGCTGCGCTTGGCGGTGTTCTTGGCGTAGTCGGCAATACGCTCCAGCGCCGCCGCGATCTTGATAGAGGACAGCACGACGCGCAGGTCGTTGGCCATCGGCTGGCGCAGCGCCAGCAGCTTGACCGTCTGCTCCTGCACCGCCTGGTCGAGAGCATCGACCCGCGGATCGTCGGCGATCACCTCTTCGGCAACGTGCGTGTCGCGCTCGCGCACCGCCACCAGCGCCTTGGCGAACTGGCTCTCGGTCAGACCGCCCATCTCGTTGATGGTGGCGTTGAGGCGCTCCAGCTCCTGGTCGAAACGCTTGAGGATGTGGTCGCTCGCCATGACGGATGACTCCCTGGGGCTCAGCCGAAGCGCCCGGTGATATAGGCCTGGGTCCGCTTGTCGCCGGGGTTGGTAAAGATCTTCTCGGTGACGTCGAATTCGGTCAGGTCGCCGAGATACATGAAGGCGGTGAAGTCCGAGACACGCGCCGCCTGCTGCATGTTGTGGGTCACGATCACGATCGTGTAGTCCTCCTGCAGCTCGTCGATCAGCTCCTCGATCTTGGCGGTCGAGATCGGATCGAGCGCCGAGCAGGGCTCGTCGAACAGGATGACCTCCGGCTTCACCGCCACGGTGCGGGCGATGCACAGGCGCTGCTGCTGGCCGCCCGACAGGCCGAGCCCGCTCGAGGTCAGCTTGTCCTTGACCTCGTCCCACAGCGCGGCACGACGCAGCGCATGCTCGACCCGCACATCGACCTCGGCACGCGGCAGCTTCTCGTAGAGCCGGATGCCGAAGGCGACGTTCTCGTAGATCGACATCGGAAACGGCGTCGGCTTCTGGAACACCATGCCGATGCGCGCACGCAGCAGGTTGATGTCGACCGATGCATCGAGCAGGTTCTCGCCGTCGAACAGGACCTGGCCGGTGGCGCGCTGGCCGGGATAGAGGTCGTACATGCGGTTCAGCACGCGCAGCAGCGTGGACTTGCCGCAGCCCGACGGGCCGATGAAGGCGGTCGTCTTGTTGGCATAGAGCGGCAGGGTGATGCCCTTGAGCGCGCGGCTGTCGCCGTAGAAGAACTCGAGATTGCGGATCGAGACCTTTTCGGCGAGGCCGGTGCCGGCAACCACCGGGGTGGCGTTGCCGGTGGCCGGCACGGGGGTCGAGGCGACGTTCATCAGGATTTTCTCGCGGTGAGAGAACGGGCGAGGATGCTGAGGCCCAGCACGGTGACGGTGATCAGGAGGGCGCCGGTCCAGGCGAGCTTCTGCCATTCCTCGTAGGGCGACAGGGCGAACTGGAAGATGACGACCGGCAGGCTCGGCATCGGCGCGTTCATGTTGGCACTGAAGAACTGGTTGTTGAGCGCGGTGAACAGGAGCGGCGCGGTCTCGCCGCTGATGCGGGCGATCGCCAGCAGAACGCCGGTGACGATCCCGGCGCGCGCCGCGCGGTAGGCCACCTGCACGATCATGTGGGCCCGCGGCAGGCCGATCGAGGCAGCCGCCTCACGCAGCGTGTCGGGCACCAGCCGCAGCATGTCCTCGGTGGTGCGCACCACCACCGGGATCACGATCACGGCGAGCGCGACCGCGCCGGCATAGCCGGAGAAATGGCCCATCGGCGCGACCAGGATCTCGTAGATGAACAGGCCGATCACGATCGACGGTGCGCTCAGGAGCACGTCGTTGATGAAGCGCACGATGCTGGAAAGCTTGTCGTGGCGGCCGTACTCGGCGAGGTAGGTACCGGCCAGGATGCCGATAGGCGTGCCGATGAAGATCGCCAGGATCGTTATCATGATGCTGCCGACGATGGCGTTCAGCAGGCCGCCCGCCGAGCCCGGCGGCGGCGTGTTCTCGAGGAAGACCGAAAGCGACAGGCCGCCGATGCCCTCGTAGATCAGCACGCCCAGGATCAGGACCAGCCAGCCGAGGCCGAAGCCGGTCGCCGCGAACGCCAGGCCCCGCGCGACGTTGTTGCGCGCCCGGCGGCGGACGTAGAGCGCGTTGTTGCGCAGGTCGGCCATTGTCAGCGCGCCTTCTGCTGCAGGCGCAGCAGCATGTAACGGGCGATCGCCAGCACGATGAAGGTGATGACGAACAGGATCAGGCCGAGGGCGATCAGCGACGAGGTGTAGAGGTCACCGACCGCCTCGGTGAATTCGTTGGCGATCGAAGCCGAGATCGTCGTGCCTGGCTGCAGGATCGAAGCGGAGACCGTATGCGCGTTGCCGATTACGAAGGTCACCGCCATCGTCTCGCCGAGCGCGCGGCCCAGCCCCAGCATCACGCCGCCGATCACGCCGACGCGGGCGTACGGCAGGATCACGTGCTTGAAGACTTCCCAGGTGGTGCAGCCCAGCCCGTAGGTCGCTTCCTTGAGCACCGCCGGCACCGCCTCGAACACGTCGCGCGAGATCGCGGTGATGAAGGGCAGGACCATGATCGCCAGGATGAAGCCGGCGGTCAGCATGCCGATGCCGTAGGGCGGACCTGCGAACAGCGTGCCCAGCACCGGCCAGCCATCGAACGTATCGATCAAGGGCGGCTGGATGTACTTCTGAACAAACGGCGCGAACACGAACAGGCCCCAGATGCCGTAGATGATCGACGGGATGCCGGCGAGCAATTCGATGGCGATCGCGATCGGCCGGCGCAGCCACAGCGGGCACAGCTCGGTCAGGAAGAAGGCAATCATGACGCCGACCGGCACGGCGATCACCATGGCGATGAAGGACGTCAACAGCGTGCCATAGATCGGCGCCAACGCGCCGAACTGCTCGGTGACCGGGTTCCAGACCTCGGTAGCGACGAAACCCAGGCCGAACGCGCGGAACGCCGGCACCGAGCCGATGGCCAGGGACAGGATCACGCCGCTCAGCAGGATCAGCACCCCGAGGACCGCGGCTCGCGTGAGCAGCCGGAAGGTCGTGTCGGTGTTGCGCAAGCGTTGCAGGACGGCCGCGCGCGACCGGCTCTGGCTGGCTTGCAAAGTCGTCTCGTTCAAAGCCACTTCGGACACCTTACGCCCCCTTGCGTCCGATGAAAGTCCCCCGGCGGACCAGCCGGGGGACGTCGATCACGTCTTCGCTCAGTGCGTCAGCCCATAGACCGGCTTGCCGCTCGAGTCCTTGATATCGGCCGCCCACATCTTCTCGATGTCGCTGACGACGCTCGCCGGCATCGGGATGTAGTCGAGTGCCTTCGCCGAGTCCTGGCCCTTGGAGTACGACCAGGCGAAGAACTTGAGCGCGTCACCCAGCACCGCCGCATCGGCCGGCTGCTTGTGAATGAGAATCCAGGTCGACGCGGTGATCGGCCACGAGGCGTCGCCGGGCTGGTTGGCGAGGATGACGCCGTAGCCGGGCTGCGACTTCCAGTCGGCGCTGGCGGCTCCAGCCTGGAACGACTCGGAAGTCGGCGACACGGTCTTGCCGGCCTTGTTGATCATCTTGGTGTAGGTGAGCTTGTTCTGCTTGGCGTAGGCATACTCGACGTAACCGATCGAGCCCTTGGTCTGCGCCACGTTGTTCGCGACACCCTCGTTGCCCTTGGCGCCAAGACCAGCTGGCCACTGGACGGCGGTATTGGTGCCGACCTTTGACTTCCAGTCGGGGCTCACGGCGGACAGGTAGTAGGTGAAGTTGAAGGTCGTGCCCGACGCGTCGGCGCGATGCACCAGCGCGATCGCGGTGCTCGGCAGCTTGACGTCGGGGTTGAGCTTGGCGATTGCCGGGTCATTCCACTTCTTGATCGTGCCGAGGTAGATGCCGGCCAACGTCGGGCCGTCGAGCACCAGGTCGCCCGGCTTCACACCCTCGACATTCACGACCGGCACAATGCCGCCCATGATGATCGGAAACTGGGCGAGGCCAGACTCCTCGAGGTCCTTGCCGGTCAGCGGCGCGTCGGTGGCGCCGAAGACCACGGTCTTGGCCTTGATCTGTTTGATGCCGCCGCCCGAGCCGATCGACTGGTAGTTCAGGCCGATACCGGTTTCCTTCTTGTAGGTGTCCGCCCACTTGGCGAGGACCGGATACACGAAGGTCGATCCGGCGCCGGACAGGTCGGCGGCGGACGCGGTCCAAGAGACCGCCACCATCGCGGCCGAAGCCAGCATGGTCTTGATGAAATTCACGGGTTGCCCTCCTTCTGAAGCCACGCCGTGCGTAGAAGGTCGCCATATCCGTTCTATGACGGATAAGTGACAGTTCAGTTACATGGTCGGCAGGTCGCAGAAGAATCGGAGGAAAAGTCCTGCCCCATCGTGCGTTGCGAAGAGAGACCGATCAGTCGCCTGCGATCGGCAGTGTAACCGTAAACACCGAGCCCTTGCCGGGCGAGCTCTGGATGTCGAGTCGGCCGCGATGACGGTTGACCACGTGCTTGACGATGGCGAGCCCGAGCCCGGTGCCGCCAAGCTGCCGCGAGCGCGCGTTGTCGACCCGGTAGAAGCGCTCGGTCAGGCGCGGCAGGTGCGTCGCCGGGATGCCGTCGCCTTCGTCGCTGACCGCGACGGCCAGCCGGTCCCGGCCGACCGGTCGCGCTGTGACCTTCACCACCGTCGAGGGTCGCGTGTACTTGATGGCGTTGTCGATCAGGTTCTGGAACACCACGATCAGCTCGTCATGGTCGCCGACCGCGTCGGGCAGCTCCGGATCGACCGTGAGCTCGAGCGCCACCTTGCGCGACGAGGCCTTGAGCTGCAGCAGGTCGCGCACGCCCTCGAGCACCCGCTTCACGTCGACCTCCGAGTCGGGCCGGGCGTGTTCATGCTGCTCGATGCGCGACAGCATCAGCAAATCGTCGACCAGCCGGCGCATGCGGTCGGCCTGCTCCGCCATGATGCCGAGGAAGCGCTCACGCGCGTTGGCATCCTCGCGTGCCGGGCCCCGCAAGGTCTCGATGAAGCCCATGATGCCGGCGATCGGCGTCTTGAGTTCGTGGCTGGCATTGGCGACGAAGTCGGCGCGCATGCGCTCGGCGCGGCGCAGCGCCGTCGTGTCGTGCAGCACAATCAGCGCCAGCGAGCCGTCGGCCGCGGAGCGCGGCAGGCGGCGGGCATGGGCTGTCACATCGCGCTCGGGCACGCCCGACAGAGTGAGATCGACTGCGACTTGATCGGGCCCGATGTAATTGCCGTCGACCAACACCAGCAGCGAATCGATCGCCGCCAGCAGCTCGGGATGGCGCAGCGCGGTCGAGAGGTCGCGGTCGGGCAAGGTCGGGCCGAGCAGCATCAACGACGCGCGGTTGGTGCGCACGATGCGGCGATGGCGGTCGACCGCGATCAGGGGATCGGGCAGGCCATCGACCACGGCCTGTGCCGAGGCCGCGAGGTTGTCGATCGAGGCGCGCTGGCGGCGCCAGCCCATGGCGAGCGTCGCCGCCGCGGTCGCCAGCTCCTCGGTCGCAGGCGCGAAGGAGAGCCGCGGCATCACCGGTTCCTGCTCGCCCGACAGTTCGCTCACGAAGCGGGCGAAGCGGGCCAGCGAGCTTAGATAACGCTGCACCAGGATCATGGTGACCACGGCGATGCCGAGGAACGCCAGCAGCGCCGGATGGCCGGCGACGGAGTCGGTCCAGTACAGGATCGCGAGCGCTGCCGCCGACGGCGCCAGCACCACCAGGTTGGCCGAGACGTATCGGCTGAACGGAAGCGGCTGGTCGGCCATGCGGGTGAAGCTAGAACATATTCCGGCCGGCCGGAATCGGCCGGACGGAATATGCCTGCTGCAACAAATATCGCCCGTGCGCGCATTTCCACTCAGATGGAACCGCGCAAGCGGGCCGATGGGAGAGGCGACAATCGTGTGGGCGCGGTTCCATCTGAGTGGAAATCGCTCTAGCTGGTGCCGTCGCTTCTGTCGTGGCTGTCGTGATCGCCGCCGGCCTCGGTCGGAGGCGGTGGCGGGGCCTTCGGCACGAAGAAGCGCAACGCCACCAGGCCGTACACGAAGCCGCCGATATGCGCCGTCCACGCAACCGGCTCGCCGCCGCTGCCGGGAGTGCCGCCAAATATGCCGAAGAAGACGTTGAGCGCGATCCAGATGCCGGCCACGGGCAGCAGCGAGGAGAGCCGCCCGGCCCGCCGCATCGCCATCAACACGGCACCGAACACGCCGCTGATCGCGCCCGACGCACCGACCACCGGATCGGCCGAGTTGGGGAAGAACATCACGTGGATGAAGCCCGCGACCACGCCAGCCGACAGGTAGAAGAGAATGAAGCGGCGCACGCCCAGCAGCCGCTCCACCGGCGCGCCGAAGGCCGCCAGCGTGAGCATGTTCACGCCGAGATGGACCCAGCCGCCGTGGATGAACTGATAGGTGAAGGGCGCCAGGATCAGCGACCACCAGTCGCCGCCCGGCTCACTCGTATAGTTGGCCGGAACCAGGCCGAGCGACAGCACCAGGCTCTGATCGGTCGCGTCGCTCAGCGTCTGGCGAACCAGGTGCACCGCGACGTTGACGACGATCAGCCACAGCAACGCCGGCGGCAGGTTGATCGCCCGCTCGTACGAGCCGCGACCCGGCCCCTGGCGCCTTATGTCATCGAAGGGCATCGAAGACTCCCCAACGCCCCGACCCTATCAGCTTTTCTTGCTGCCCTGGCCAGCCCCCTGCCCCATGGCACGCAGCCGCAGGCGCAGCGCGTTGAGCTTGATGAAGCCCTCGGCGTCGCGCTGGTCGTAGGCGCCCTGGTCCTCCTCGAAGGTGACGTGCTTCATGGAGTAGAGCGACTTGGGCGACTTGCGGCCGACCACGGTGGCGTTGCCCTTGTAGAGCTTCAGCCGGACCGTGCCGGTGACATTCTCCTGGCTCTTGTCGATCAGCGCCTGGAGCATCTCGCGCTCGGGCGAGTACCAGAAGCCGAAGTACACAAGCTCCGCGTATTTCGGCATCAACTCATCCTTGAGGTGAGCCGCACCGCGGTCGAGCGTGATCGATTCGATGCCGCGATGGGCGGCGTACAGGATCGTACCGCCCGGCGTCTCGTAGATGCCGCGGCTCTTCATGCCGACGAAGCGGTTCTCGACCAGGTCGAGCCGGCCGATGCCGTTGGCCTTGCCGAGCTCGTTGAGCCTGGTCAGCACCGTGGCCGGCGACATCTTCTCGCCG
>DASXQC010000205.1:0-2447 GCA_036493235.1 Reyranella sp. | reverse complement strand
GAAGGCAAGGGCGAGAGGACCGTGCTGACTTTGGAGATCGAGAACTTCGACCAACTCGACACGGTCGTGGAGCGCCTGACGCGCCGGTAGACGGTGGATAAGCCATCCCACGTCCCGCCAATTCGACAATCGTCCCAACGGATATGTGGAGCAGATCTGGGACGAATCGGCTGAAGTGCACGCGTGTCGACGTTTTACGCATCCCACGCCGGTGGGACGCTTCATTGGACCGCGCGCATCCTGCGCGCTCATGAGCGGGCTGGAGCCTTCGGTTCCGCTCAGGCCAGGAGCCCGCGGTCCAATGACTCGATTACCGACCACGTAATCGCTCTCGAGCGTCGACGTGCGCAACTTTCCGCGCACCTGCTCGGGAGAGACCATGTCCGTTCTGTCCGCGCGTACGCAGCGTATCCTCGAAGCGCCCGTCCTGCCGCTGCTGCTCACGCTCGCCGCGCCCAACATCGGCGAGGCGGTGGCGCGCATCACCTTCCTGACGGCCGATGCGATCTTCGTGTCGTGGCTGGGCAGCGATGCGCTGGCGGGAGTCGCCGTCGTGTTCCCTTTGTTCCTGGTGTTGCAGACCGCGACCGCGTCCGGCGTCGGTTCGGGTGTGTCATCGGCGATCGGCCGTGCGCTCGGCGCCGGCGATCGCGCGCGAGCGCAGTCCTTGGCGGGTGTCGGACTGGCGATCGCGATCGCCGGCGGCGTGCTGACCTCGGCGCTGCTGCAGCTCTTCGGGCCCGAGCTCTATGCGGCGGTGGGGCTGAAGCACCAGGCGCTCGAAATGGCGATCGCCTACGGCTCGGTTTTATTCGGCGGCTCCGCCTTTGTGTGGCTGATGAACGTCATGGCCAACGTCTCGCGCGGTGCCGGCAACATGGTCGTGCCGGCCTTCGCGATCGCCATCGGCGAGGCGTTCCATCTCGCTCTGTCGCCGGCGCTGATCACCGGCTGGGGCCCGTTCCCTAAGCTCGGCATCGAGGGCGCCGCGCTGGCCGCGCTGTCGGCCTATGCCGTCGGTGCGGTCGTGCTGTTCCTGCATCTCGTCTCGCGCCAGGCGCTGGTGCGCGTGCGGGCGATGGCCGTGCGGCTGCGGCGCGATGAAGCCGTCGCGATCTTGCGAGTCGGCGGCTTGTCGGCGCTGAGTGCGCTGCTGTTCCAGGTCACGACCTTCTTCGTCGCCGGCATGGTCGCGGGCTTCGGCAGTGCGGCCGTCGCAGGCTACGGCGCGGCAGTGCGGCTCGAGCTGCTGCAATACCCGATCACCTTCGCCTTCGGCTCGGCGCTGATCACCATGGTGGCGACGGCGGCCGGTGCGCGCGACTTCGCCCGTGCCCGCCAGGCCGCCTGGACCGGCGCCGCGGTGGCGGCGGCGATCGGCCTGCTGTTCACCTCGATCGCTCTGGTCGGCGAGCGCTGGATGGGCCTGTTTACCGCCGACCCCGCGGTGCGTGAAATAGGCGTGCTCTATCTCCACTGCCAGGCAGCGGTCTTCCCGTTCACCGGCGCTGCGCTCGCCTGCTACTTCGCGACGGTCGGCCTCGGCACCGTGGTCGGCCCGTTCCTGCTGGCGCTCCTGCGCATCACCATCGCGGTGGCCGGTGGCTGGCTGGCGCTGCAGGTCGGAGACGGGCCAGTCGGCCTGTTCCTCGCCAGCAGTGCGGCCTTCGTGACCTTCGCGCTTGGCCTGCTGGTGATCACCCGCCGCCGGTTCGACGCGCTTACGCGGCGTTGAGCTCGGCCTCGACGCGCCGCCACTCGACCTGCAAGGCGTCTATTTCGGCAGTGCGGGCCGACTTCTCCAGCGCCGCCGCGAGATTGCCCAGCGCCATCGCGCCGGCCGAGTGGGCGGCGCCCTTCAGCTTGTGGGCGAGCTCGACCACCTGCTTCGGGTCCTGGCGTGCGGCCGCGATCTGCTCGACCAAGCGGCCGCCGGCGTCGCGGAAGCGGTCGAGCACGCGCCTCACCGCCTGCGTGTTGCCGCCGAACATCGCCTCGACCACCGAGCGGTCGACCGCCGGCCGGCCCTCGTCGGTCACCCAGCGCGCCACCGCCTCGCGCAGCCGCTCCAGCGTGAGCGGCTTGGTCACGTAGTCGTCCATGCCGGCCTCGAGGCAGCGCTCGGCCTCGCCCTTCAGGGCGTTGGCGGTGAGCGCCACGATCGGCGTGCGCACCCGTCCGTCGGCTTCCTCCTCCGAGCGCATCTGGCGGGTCAGCTCGAAGCCGTCCATGTCGGGCATGTGGATGTCGGTCAGCACCAGCGCGTGGTTGTGCGTGCGCCAGAGCCTAAGCGCCTGGATGCCGTCGGCTGCAGTGTCGAGGTGGACGCCGAGGAAGCCGAATTGCCCGATCAGCACCTCGAGGTTGATTGCCGAATCGTCGACTGCCAGCACGCGCAGGCCGGCGGCCGGCAGCGGCAGCGCTTCGATCTTCTCCGCCGGCGCCGC
>DASXQC010000204.1:0-8156 GCA_036493235.1 Reyranella sp. | reverse complement strand
GTTGGCGTAGACCGCGGCGACCCACTCGGCGAAGTGGCTGACATAGTGGAAGTGCTGCTTCACCCATTCGGCGAGCTGGCCGCGGGTGAGCTTGCCCGAGGTCCAGGCCTCGCTCCATGGATGCACTGCCGAATGGCGCAGCTCGATGGCATCTTCGAGAGCCTGACGGAACGCACTCTTGGCCATTGGGATTTTCCTCCGGAGTCCGATTGGAGAAAATTGTATACAAGATTTGCCAATTGGGTTCAAATTCAGCCCATCACGGGGCCGTTCGTATACAAACGATCGATTACACTCAGGGTGACGCCTTCCAGGCCGAGAAGCGCACCGTCTTCAGCCAGGGCTGGCTACCGCTTTGCGCCGAGGGCCAGATCGGCCAGCCGGGCGATTTCCTGGCCCAGTCGGTGGGCGGCTGGAGCGTGCTGGGCGTGCGCGACAGGGAAGGTGCCGTGCGTGTCCTGCGCAACGCCTGCCGGCATCAGAATATGCCGGTGGCCGGCCAGCCGACGGGCAATTGCGAGAGTTTCCGCTGCCGCTTCCACGGTTGGACCTACGACCTGCAGGGCAAGTTCATGAGCGCGCCGCCGCCGGTGGCACCAGCCGACAAGTCGCCGGGCGCCAACGACCTCGCCGTGCTGTCGATGCGCCAGATGGCCGGGTTGGTGTTCTTTGCCATCGAGGGTGCGCCGTCAGGCTTCTTTCCGCCCGATCCCGGCCAGCCCTACAGCGGCACGATCGTCACCGACATGGCGTGCAACTGGAAGGTCTGCGTGGAGCGGCTGCTCGGCAGCCAGGGTACCAGCGAGCCGGAGTTCGCCTGGTTCTGGCCGCTGCTGGTGGTGCGCCGCTCAGGGCCGGTTGTGCTGGTCGAGCAGGTGGTGCCGCACACCTTCCTGCGTACCAAGCTTTTCACCCATGTGTTCGGCGGCGCGATCGAGGCGCAGAAATTCTCTGCCGCCAGCACCAAGGAAGCCTGTGAGCGCGCGCAGGCGGAGCGCGCCGATGGCAAACCGGCCCAGGGCAGCGCCCTGGTGGCGCAGTTCCACCAGCAGCTCGACGAGGCCTACGCCGGCAGCTCGTGACCGCGGCCGATGTTGCGAATGATGTCGCGCAGGTGCGGCTTGGTCGCGATCATGGCGCTGCGATAGGCGAGGAGCCCGTTCATCAAGGCGCCATCGCGCTCCAGCAGCGTGTCGGCGAACTCGATCATGCGCGTGTTGGGCCAGCCGTGCTGGCGCAGCTTGAGCAGGCGCAGGAACGCCTCTTCCTCGTGGCCCGGTGCGTGCTGGCACATCAGGATCGCCGCCGCCGCCTGGGAGCGCGAGATGCCGGCATGGCAGTGCACCAGGATGTGGCTGTCGGGCTTGGCGTGCGCGCGCTCGCCGAACGCCAGCACCCGCTCGATATGCCGGGGTGTGCAGGCCTCGAAGCCGGGATACTCCGCCACCACGTCGTCGAAGCGGATCAGCTCGTGGTCGATGCTGGAGAACTGCTCGAGCGCCGGCGGCACGGGCTCGTGCGTGTCGATGATCGACAGCACGTGGCTGACGCCGCTCACGGAATGCTGCGTCAGCTCGGGGATGCCGCAGATGATCAGCTTGTGGTCGGGCAGAGGCATGGCTCTTCCTACAACAACGCGCGGGCGAGATGCAGGCCCACGGCGAACATGCCGAAAATGAAGGCGCGACGGAATGTCTGCGGCGACAGCCGGCGGCGGGCGTGCTGGCCGAGCCACACGCCGACCATGGTCGGCGCCACCGCTGCGACGCCGGCCACGCTGTTGGTGAGGTGATAGGCGCCATGGAAGGCGAGCGACACCGCCAGCATTCCGGTGATGAACAGGAACATGATGCCCAGCGCCTGCACCAACTCGTGCTGGTCCATCTCGAGCGATTGCATGTAGGGCAGGAAGGGCACGGCGGCGACGCCGGTGCTGCCGGCCACTGCGCCGCTCACCAGGCCGATCAGCGGGTTGGCCCACGGCTCGGCGCGGCGCGGCACGTGCGGCCGCCACGGCGTCATCGCGATGATCGAATAGAGCACCAGCAGCACGCCGACCCAGCCCGCGGTGCGCGGCGAGCCGAGGTCGCTCAGGAACAGGCCGACGGCGAGGATGCCGATCATCGCCGCGACCGCCATGACGCCGAAGCGGCGCATCAGCACGCGGAAGCCGCCGCCATAGATCGCCTGCCAGATGTTGGTGACCATGGTGGGGACGACCATGATGGCGATCGCGCTTTCGAGCGGCACGGCGAAGCTCATCAGGCCGATCGCGATCGGCGGCATGCCCATGCCGATCGCGCCCTTGGCCACGCCCGCGACGACGAACGCCGCGACGATCACAACGATTTGCAGCAGCGACATCTACGCGGCGTCAGGGAGGACTTTGGTCACGACGCGGGGATAGGCCTTGGCGATCTCCGCGGCAATCAGTCCGGCGATCACGCCGCGCATGGCGGAATCATCCTGCCGACGAAGGCGTCGAACGCTTCCCAGAACTGCGCCCGGACCGGGTCGAGCTCCATCATGATCTCGTGCTTGGCGTCGGCGAAGGTGACGTGCTCGGTGTGGCGCAGGCGAGCCACCACGGGTCCATGGCTTGCCTGATTGACGATCTGGTCCTGGCCCGCGGTCATCAGCAGGATCGGCAGGTCGATGCGTTCGAGATATCCCGGCGCCAGGCAGGCCGACATCGAGCGCGCGGCCTGACGGGCCCAGCCGACGGTCGGACCGCCCAGGCTGAGCCGCCGGTCGGCCGTGAACCACGTCTCGGTCCAGCGGTAGCGCCGCTCGTCGTGGGTGACGTGGTTGGAATAGAAGTCGCGGGCGAGAAAGACGAACGGCCCGGTCCCGAACAGGTAGCGATCATCGACGGCCGGGATCTCCGGCAGCAGCATCAGGATCGAGCGCAGGAAGGCCTCGCGCACCAGACCGGTCATCGGCGAGACGACGACCGCGCCCGAGAAGGGCGCGCTGCCGTACTCGGCGAGGGCGCGCAGGATGATATGGCCGCCCATCGAATGGCAGAGCGCGAAGACCGGGCCCTTCGCGAGCGGTGCGACGATCGTGTCGAGGAACAGCTTGAGGTCCGTCACGTATGTCTCGAACCGGTCGATGTGGCCGGCGTCGTGTTCCTGCGACAAGGGGCGGTCACTCAGGCCCTGCCCACGCCAGTCCAGCGCGATCACGGCATAGCCCCGCCCGAGCAATTCGCCGACGACCTCGGTGGCGTACTTCTCGATGAATTCAGCACGTCCCGTCAGGACGACGACTGTGCCGCGCGTCGTCGTTCCGGAGGCGTTCCAGCAGGCATAGCGCAACCTTGCGCCCGGCGCCGCCTGCCAGCCGTAGCGATCGGCTGGCCGATAGGCAGCGGCGAGGTCGATCGGTACCGCGGCAGGGCTGGGGGAGTCGGAGTCTGGAACGTCCATGCATCGGGATTTTGACATTTTAGCCACGATTGCGCGCCGACTCTTTACCGCGTCTAGCGGCGCGAGTTATAGATCGCGCGGCCGCCGCGTGGTTTTCGGCTCGCCGCTTTGAGCCGATCCGGCATGTTCCTTGCGTCGATGACCTCGACCGCACGAGACAGGCGATCGCGATTCCGAAGCGTGAGCAATGACCTCGGGCGGAATGCCGGAGCGCCTCGCCTGTCTATGTATCGTCTCGGGCTGGTTCTGATCCTTGTGGCGGTGTCCACCATCGCCGGCTGGCGATTGCTGAACCGCACCGTCATCGCTGCCGATGTCGAAGGCCCGCTGCACGGCGTGACCTACGCGCCATGGGCGAGGGACCAGGACCCCATTGCCGCCAAGTCGAGCGGCATCATGAGCTTCCTGCGCACTGCCTTCACCGATCAGCCGTCGGCGCCGGTCAAGCCGCGCAAGGAGCAGATCGAGAGCGACTTCGCCATGCTCGCCGGCAAGGTGAGCTACGTCCGGACCTACCGCACCACCGACGGCGGCGAGTTCATGCCGGAGGCGGCGGCGCGGGTCGGCCTGAAGCTGGTGCCGGGCGCGTGGATCTACTCGGCCACCGAGGCCAAGCAGCAGTTCGGCCGGGACGCCGCCGACGTCAATGCCGAGGAGACGCGGACCCTGATCCGCATGGCCAACCAGAACCCCAACATCGAGCGGGTGATGGTCGGCAACGAGAACATCCTGCGCTGGGACGGCCAGAAGGATCAGCGCGAGACCAGCGCGGTCAGCCCGGCCCAGCTCATCCGCGAGATCCGCAACGTCAAGCGCAACGTCAAGGTACCGGTCAGCACCGCCGAGCCGTGGCACATCTGGCTGCGCTATCCCGAGCTCGCCAAGGAAGTCGACTACCTCGCCGTGCATATCCTGCCGTACTGGGACGAGCAGTCGAGCCAGTCGCCGCTGGAGTACATCGAGGACAAGATCGGCCAGCTCAAGCAGGCCTATCCGAACAAGAACATCATCGTCACCGAGGTCGGCTGGCCGTCGAACGGCGCGTCCCGACGCAGCCCCGCGACGGGCTTCATCAAGCGCGCCACGCCGGCTGAGCAGGCCCGCAACATCCGCGACATGGTGGCGTGGCTGAAGACGCAGAACATCCAGTACTTCGTGGTCGAGGCGATCGACCAGCCGTGGAAATCGTACGACCTCGAAGGCAAGGCGGGTGGCTACTGGGGTCTGTGGAACGCCGACCGGCAACAGAAGTTCGAATGGACCGGACCGATCCAGACTTTCCCCAAGTGGTGGGTCTATGCCACGTGGTCACTCGCAGCCGGCCTGCCGCTGATGGCGTTGTTCCTGTGGCGCTGGCCGAGCCTGCGCATGCCCGGGCAGCTCGCCTTCTGTGGCCTGGTCGCGCTGTCGACCAGTGCGGTGGCGTACGGCGCCTCGGTCGCGGCCGGCACCTACATGGTCACGGGCGAGATCATCGGCTGGGGCATGCTCGCCTTCTTCCTGGTGCTGAGTCTCGCGATGGCGCTGGTGCAGGCGCTCGAGATGGTCGAGACGATCTGGCGCGATCGCTGGACGCGCGAGGCGTTGCCGGCGGCGGAGATGATCGCGAAGCAGCCGGCCGAGCGGCACTGGCCCAAGGTCTCGTTGCACCTCGCGATCTGCAACGAGCCGCCGGCGATGGTGATCCAGACGATCGAATCGCTCGCGGCACTCGACTATCCGAATTTCGAAGTCATCGTCATCGACAACAACACCAAGGACCCTGCGGTGTGGCGGCCGGTGCAGGACTATTGCGCCCAGCTCGGCGAGCGCTTCAAGTTCTTCCACTTCGATGTCATGAAGGGCTTCAAGGCCGGCGCGCTGAACTACGTGCTGAGCCAGACGGCGCCCGACGCCGAGGTGATCGCCGTCGTCGACAGCGACTACATGGTGCGGCCCGACTGGCTGAAGGGCGTGGTGCCGTACTTCGATGACGCCAAGATCGCCTACGTGCAGTGCCCGCAGGACCACCGCGACTGGACCGGCGACCGCTTCAAGGAAATGCTCAACTGGGAATATGCCGGC
Organism: Reyranella sp.; assembly: GCA_036493235.1. Taxonomy (GTDB): domain Bacteria; phylum Pseudomonadota; class Alphaproteobacteria; order Reyranellales; family Reyranellaceae; genus Reyranella. Next base: position 2,661 of record DASXQC010000204.1, on the reverse strand, counting down.
TTCTTCGACATCGGCATGTGCCTGCGCAACGAGTACGACGCCATCATCCAGCACGGCACCATGACACTGGTGCGGCGCAGCTGCATGGAGGAGATGAACGGCTGGGCGACCTGGTGCATCACCGAGGACACCGAGCTCGGCCTGCGCCTGATGGAGACCGGCTACGGCGCGATGTACAGCCGCGAGCGCTTCGGCCACGGCCTGACGCCCGACCACTTCGCCGGCTACAAGAAGCAGCGCTTCCGCTGGGCCTACGGCGCCATGCAGATCATGAAGGCGCATGCCGGCAAGATGTTGAGCAACACGACCAAGCTCACCTTCTGGCAGAAGTACCATTTCGTCGCTGGTTGGCTGCCGTGGTTCGCCGATGCGCTGAACCTGATCTTCACCTGGGCGGGATTGTTCTGGGTGCTGGCAGTCCTCGTGCCGCCGCTGCTCGGGATCAAGCCGGTCGGCCTGCCACCGGCCGAATTCATCATCCCGACCATCGGCATCTTCGTCTTCAAGCTGGTCTATTCCTTCGGCCTCTACGCCGACCGCGTGCGCTGCACCTTCCGTCAGAGTCTCGGCGCGTCGCTCGCGGGCCTCGCGCTCACCTACACGGTCGGCCGTGCGGTGCTGTACGGACTCGCGACCAGCCGGTTGCCGTTCATGCGCACGCCGAAGATGGACGAGCGTCCCACGCTCGCCATGGCGCTCGGAATGGCGCGCGGCGAGGCGGTGCTGACGGCGCTGCTGTGGCTCGCCGCGGCGATCCTGTGGAACACTTCGGGTGCGATCGATCCCGACGCGCGGCTGTGGTCGATCTTCATGCTGGTGCAGTCGCTGCCGTTCGTTGCCGCGGTCGCGGTCTCGGTGATGAACGCGCTGGAGCAGATGCGCCACGCCCGTGCGATCTACGAAACAGCCGCGGCGCCGGTAGTTGCCACCGCGGCGATGCAGCCCGCACAATAGGCCATGCCTTCCGCGGCACCCGCGGGCACAGCCCTGTTCCTGAAACGCTGGTTGCGCCAGCCCCTCGCCATGGGGGCAGTGATACCGAGCGGTCCGCTGCTTACGCGGGCGCTCGCGCTCACGGCCGTGCGCGAGATGCAGGGTCGCGACGGCCATGTCATCGAGCTCGGAGCCGGCACCGGCGAAGTCACCAAGGCGCTGCTGGCGGCCGGCATCGCGCCGGACCGGCTGGCGCTGGTCGAGCGCGATCCCGAGCTGGTGGCCTTCCTGCGCCGTCATTTTCGCGGGCCGCGCATCATCGAAGGCGACGCTGCCCGTCTGCCGAAGCTTCTCGCCGCCGAGGGTGTCGCGAAGGTCGCCACGGTCGTGTCCGGCCTGCCGCTGCTGTCGCTGCCGGCCGAGGTCGTGACAGGCATCGTGCACGGCGTGTTCGAGGCGCTGCCTCGGGGCGCGGCGCTGGTGCAATTCACCTACGGCCCGTCGCCGCCGATCCCGCGCGCGCTGCGTGAGAACCTGCATCTGGTCGGCGCGCATGGCCGGCGCATCTGGCGTAATGTGCCGCCCGCCGTGGTTTGGACATTCAGAAGGCCGCAGTGACATCCAACGTGACTGATTTCCGTTTCGACGACTCCCTGCGGGCCAGCATCAGGCAGCACCTCGACGGCTTCGAGGTGCGACGGCAGAGCGATCCCGGCAGCCTGCGCCGCGCCGCTGTCGCGGTGACCGTCGTCGAAGGCGACGCGCCGGGCGAGGCGGCGTTTCTGCTGACCAAGCGCACGCCGCGCCTGCGCAGCCACGGCGGCCAGTGGGCACTGCCCGGTGGCCGGGTCGATCCCGGCGAGACCATCCGGCACACCGCGCTGCGCGAGCTGCATGAGGAGCTGGGCGTGCTCGCCTCGATCGACGACGTGCTGGGCGTGCTCGACGACTACCCGACCCGCTCGGGCTACCTGATCTCGCCGGTCGTGGTCTGGCTGGGCGGCGCGGTCGAGATCAAGCCGAATCCGGGCGAGGTCGCCGCCGCCTACCGCATCCGCTGCGCCGAGCTGTTCCGGGCCGATTCACCGGAGATCGTGCCGATCCCTGAATCCGATCGCCCGATCATTCGCCTGCCGCTGCCGGTAGCAACCGTGAACGCCCCAACCGCCGCCGTGCTCTACCAATTCAAGGAAGTCGCCCTGGCTGGCCGGGACACCCGCGTCGACCACTACGAGCAACCCGTCTTCGCCTGGCGTTAACGCTTTGTCTTTTGCTGGGGGTGCGCCACTCCAGTGGCGCGTCTACTCATGTTCTTTTGGACCGCGGGCTTCCAGCTCGCTCATACTCGAGAGCGCGTAGTCCAGATGATAAGACGCGCCACTGGCGTGGCGCGCGCCCAGCAAAAGATTAGCGCGAGGCTGCCACCGCCACCGGGCGGCGTTTCAGGAAGACCGTCGTCTCCTGCTCCATCACGTGCTCGCCGCGCTGGTTGATCGTGACCTGGCGCAGGCGGCAGATGCCGCGGTCGGGTTTGGATTGCGAGGCGCGCAGCTCGACGATGTCGGTGACGACGCGCAGCGTATCGCCGGGACGCACCGGGCGCGGAAACTGCGTTTCGCCCAGGCCGGGCGAGCCCAGGCTGCAGGCCTTCAGGACTCCGAGCTCGAGCCACAGCTTAAGCGTCACGCACATCGTGTGGAGGCCCGAGGCGATCAGGCCGCCATACTG
>DASXQC010000203.1:0-11439 GCA_036493235.1 Reyranella sp. | reverse complement strand
GCTGCGACAGCGGACGGGATGAAAGGCGATGGTCGCGTTGCTGGGGAAGTGCTGCAGCGGAAAGCTCTTCGACCAATCGCGCCAGGGAACGCCGTCGACGTCGCCGACACCCTTGCAGCCGACGTGGAGGCCGGGCCGCTCGTAGGCAAGATGCTCCCAGCGGAGCTGGCCGTCCTTCACATGGAGATTGTCGAGCCCGTCGATGCACACCTCGAGCGACACGACCCGCGGCGCATCGCCGGCGTGCGCGATCCCGCAGGCCGCGATCGCCACGGCGACGGCGATGGCCCCTGAAGACGTCCGGCAAAAGATAGAGGCTTGGCGCAAGAATGAAGACTTTCGCGGACAGCCTGATCGGCTGGGAACTGCGCCGCAACATCCTTTGCGACTCACTGCCGGATATTCCGCGATCGCCGAGCCGAGGATTCGGATGAACGGCTTCGGCGGCGATTCCGCTTCCGCAAGAGCCGCCGGATTACGAGATCATCTCGAATTTGGATCAAAAGATTCCGCTGATCAGCCCCGAATTCAACTTGCCGCACTTCGAGCAGTCGCTGAAGCAGACACCGCAAAAGCTTTGGACCGACAGTGCACGCGATCGCTTCAATGTCGCCATTGCGGACCGCCGCATCGAGGCTTATGCGCGGTTATGAGCGGGGCCGAAAGTTTCCTGTAAGCCGCGCGCATTATGACGGCCGCATGTCGGTGCTTCGAACGATCCTGTGCGGCACGCTTCTCGCGCTCCTGGCAATGGCGGCGGCATGGGGCGCGGTAGAAGTGTTCGCGCGCCAGTTCAGCTGACCGCCGGCGATCGCGCCTACGCGAAGCAAATCCAGTAGACGACGCCGACCACGAGTCCCGCCGCGGCCAATCCCAGACCCAGGCGAAGCTTGGCGTTGCCGTCGGCCGCGCGTAGCGACGACTCGTGCAGATCCCGCGGCACGCCGAGCGGCGGCACGGAATCGAACAGGCGCAACAGCCGGTCGAGGATCGACAGTTCCATCGAGCCGCTTCATAAGCCTGCACGCTTACGGCAGCCTGTCGTCGGGGGTGGAATTCGGAAATTCCGCAATTCCGGCTAATCATTCCGCCCGTTGAGCGGAAATGCAGCCTGCGGATCGCCGTCAGAGCTCGTGGTAGCTGATCAGCTTCAGCTTCGGCTCGACCGTCTCGATCCACGGTCCGGCCAGCAAGCTCGTCTCGTCGACGAAATCCTTGTTTCCCGGATGGACCATCAGCTCGATCGTGCCGGCGGGCCGGTAGCCGTGGCTGACCTGGCTGTGGAACGACTCCAGGCTCGTGAACATTTCCGTCGTCCGGGTCGCATAGATATGGCGCAGCGCCATGTTCCAGACGCCCTTGGCCTGACGCAGGCCGGGCCGCAGCTTCTGGCCGGCGTCGTAGAGGTTGCGCGTCGCCCGGACCTTGCGGACGCCATAGCGGCTCTGAAGCGTCTTCAGCACCGGGAACAGGCCGGCGACGGTATGGACGTGATGGTGCGAATCGAAATGCGACAGGGTCACGCCGAGCGCGCGCAGCCGGTCGATCTGGGCGCACCACTCGGTGAGGATGGCCTGCTTCGTCCGGCCATCCAGACGGATGCGCCGGATGTTGTCGTTGAACCTGCCGTCGGCGCCCAGGATCGGCGCCAGGCCCGGCGTGGGCGCCAGGGCTGCGAACTCGGTGAGGTTCAGATGTACGCCGAACGATGCCCGGGGAAACTGCTTCAGCGCCTTCGCGGCTTCCTCGATGGCGGGCGCGTTGGCCATCAGCGTCGCGGACGTTACCCGTCCGCGATCGATGAGATCGAAGATGGCGCGATTGACGTCTGGCGATAAGCCGAGGTCGTCGGCGTTGACGATCGTCTTCACCGTGCTCATGCGAAGTCACCCGCGTCGACGTCCATCACCTTCTCCGGCTCGAACGGCGTGAGCAGGTCCATCGACACGAGGGAACCGTCGGGAAGCTCGCTCACGGTCCGGAAGGGCAGCTGCTTGAAGACCTCGACGAGAAGCTGGTTGCGCTTGGTTCGCACGAACCTGGCCAGGAGCTTCGTGCGCCCCGCCTTCTTCTCGTGCGCGCCGAGCCACGCATAGAAGGTCCGTTCGACGAATTTCTGGGCAACGCGGCAGGACATCACGAAGTCGGTCGCGACCGGGTCCGCGCCGCTCTCGTCAACCTTGGCAAAGCCGATGATGCCGTAGTTGCCGAACTTGTCGCTGCATTCCATGGCGATGCAAAGCTGGGTCGGGCTGGCGAGGAAACCGCGAAACTCCTCGATCGTGTATCGCTTGCCGGACAGGTTGAGCTGGTTGGACCGCTGGATGAGCTCCACGCAGCGCAGGACTTCCGGGTCCGAGCGCGGCACGAAGAGACGCAGCTTGATCTCGCAGGAGCGCAGGAACGCCCCGTAGTCGTCGCCGAACGATTCCTGGATGCGCGTGCGTCGAACGTCGGCGAGATACGATTGCCGGCGCAGCCGGCTCGCGCTGGTGATGGGCACCTGGAACTCGGGCAGGGACAGCAACTCTGACAGCGAGTCCTCCTTGTAGACGCGCACCATCGGAAGCACGGTCGAGACTTCGTTTCGCTCGAAAGCCGAATCGTCGATCAGGCCGAACGTATCGACGTTGATGTTGATCTGGTTGGCGACGGCTTCCAGGTTCGCGCTCTTGCGGCCCCAGTTGATCGCCGGATACAGGAAATAGTCCTGGAGGCCGTGCGCCTCGATCACCTTCATCGCGTCGTCGTGGTTGTTCTTGCTGACAACGGTCTGGATGATGCCGCGCTCGTCGAGTTGCTTGATCAGGTCGACCGCCTCCGGACGAAGGGCCAGGTGGCTCTCGCCGTCCTCGATCAACGTGCCACGCCACAGCGTGTTGTCGAGGTCCCAGGCCACGCACTTGATCTTCTCGGCAGGCCGCGCTGCTGCTTGCGCCGGCTGAGCGGCCGGTGGCTCGCCCGAAATCTGGGTGGAAATCTGGGCGTCCGGCTCGAGCACCACGAAGTCCAGCCAGCTGAAGATCAGGCGAGGCTCCTTGTTCTCCTCGGGATAGAGCGTGAGCATCGAGCCCGGCGCCTTCCAGGCATCCGATCGGATGGGAAGCTGGAAGAAGTTCTGTCCCGGCTTCACCTCGACGGATTCGCGTATGGACGTGCCGGTCGGGTTGTGAATCTCGACGATCAGCCGGAACGACCAGGACTCGGCGCTGAAGCACTCGATGACGAAGGCATCGAAGTTCCCGCGAGGCTTGCCAAGCCGCGCCACCAGCTTGTCGCGGTAGAGCTGGAGCGCGCCGTTCAGCCGACGCTTGGGATTGAGCCGCTGGAGGACGTCTGAAACGAAGTTGACGGTTCCCGTGACGGCCCGATCGAGCGAATCAATCAGCCGATGTGTGGACACAGAGACCGATCGGCCGGTGATCGATGCCTCGATCTTGCCCCAGCGCCGGAAGCGCAGGTCGGCGCCGAAGTCGAACAGGCCTTTGACGGCGGGGTTGCGCACCACCCCGTAGACGAAGCGCGCGCACTTCTGGTCGGACCGGGCCACGAAGAGAGGGCAGGTCTGGTAGCAGAGGGGAGGCGCACACTCGAGGCAATGCTCCTGCCAGTGCAGCAGCATGGTCTGACGAACCTTGTCCCGTGGGAGACGTGACTCTTGAGGGCCCGCTAGCGTCGATTCCGCCGCCCAAAGGTCGGCAGCGGCCCAATCAAACTGAAACATACATCCGTCGCTCGAGGCTGTGGTCGGCAACATATAGTCACAATCACACTGCAACAAGCTTCTTCAGGGAAGGAGCGGGCGCGGCCGATAATCGCCTTCCAAGTTTTGCGGACAAGTTGCACAGGGCAATTCCCGCATTTCCGGCTAACCGCCGAGGGGTTGAAAGCACCGGGGCGCTGGAACCTTGGCAATAGACCCGCATTATCCCGCGGACATGCGCACCCTCGAGATCGTCCATCGCACCCGCTACGAGTATGCCGAGCCGGTGACGCTAAACGACTACCGTCTGATGTTCCGGCCGCGCGACAGCCACGACCTGCGCCTGCTGCATACCGCCCTGGTGATCGAGCCCGCGGCGACGGTGCGCTGGATCCACGATCCGTTCGGCAATTCGATCGCCATCGCCTCGTTCGCGCCGGAGCCCGTGCCGGCGCTGGAGCTGGTCAGCACCATCCAGGTCGAGCATTTCGGTGCCGGGGCCGAGCTGCCGCCGATCGAGGAGTACGCGCGCAAGCTGCCGTTCAGCTATCTCGCCGAGGAGGCGCCCGACCTCGCGCGCTATGTCGAGCGTCACTATCCCGATCCGAACGCGATGGTGAGCACCTGGACACGCCAGTTCATCGAGGTCGAGGGCGACGACGCGACGGAGACCTTCGCCGTGCTAGTGCGCATGTGCCAGGGCATCAAAGCCCAGCTCACCTACGCGATGCGCTTCGAGGTCGGCACCCAGCCGCCCGCAGTCACGCTCGAGAGCGGCGGCGGGACCTGCCGCGACTACGCGCTGCTGATGATGGAAGGCGCGCGGTCGCTCGGCCTCGCGGCACGCTTCATTACCGGCTACCTCTACGATCCCGCGCTCGACGCTGGTGGGGGCGGGTGGACCGCCTATCCGCACGCCTGGATGGAGGCCTACCTGCCCGGCGCCGGCTGGATGGAGTTTGACCCGACCAATGGCATCGTCGGATCGGACCGGCTGATCCGTATCGCCGTCGCGCGCGACCCCGAGCAGGCGATGCCGATCAAGGGCAGCTTCACCGGCACGGCGGGCGTGGCGATCAATGCGATCGTCGAGGTGTCCGTGCATACCCTCGAGCCCGCCAGGAGTGGGCCGGACGAGGTCGCGAGCGCCGCATCGGCAGCGTGAACTTCAATTTTCATTGAGCCCCAGAGTATCTCCAGCGGCGCCAAGCCCCTTTGACTTTGCAAGGCGATGACGGTGGACTGCGCGCAATCATAAGCGCTGTCGGGGAAATTCTCTGTCGCTGTTCCTGAACTGGCTCGTCCGGGGCCTTACGATCGTCGGCGGCGTGCTCGCCGTTGCGCTCGGCTGGCCGATCGCGCAGGCGGCATGGCAGGCACAGCGAGCGGATGGCGTGCTCTACAATCTGCGCACGGCCCATGCGGTCGATCGCAAGGCGGTCGACGAGGGCCTCGACGGGCTCAGCCGGGCGATCGCATTCGATCGCGTGCCGACGCGCTTTCTGTTGCGCTCCGATCTGCTGGCCAGCGCCGCGCTCAATCCGGGCCTTCGGTTCGATACGGAGACCCGAAAGGACTGGCTCACGCGCGCCCGAAGCGACCTGTTCGTCGGCCTCGCCGGCGCGCCGGCGCGTGGAGTCGACTGGCTGCGGCTCGCGGCGATCGAGCTCGATCTCTACGGCGTGTCGCGGCGGGTGATCGCGCTGATGTTCACGTCGATCGACATGGCCGGCCGCCTGCCCCAGACGTGGGAATCGCGCCTGCGCGTGATCCTCGACTGCTGGCCGTTCTTCACCGACGCCGAGAAGGAGCGGCTGCGCGGCCACGTCGTGATGATCTGGCGCCAGTCGCCGGGCGGCGAGCGGAGCCTGTTCGGCTATGTGACGCGTTCGGCCGCCGATCATGCGATCCTCACCTGGTTTCTGCGCGACGAGCCCGGCGCGCCGCAGGAACTGGCCGACATCATCAAGCGCGTGAACAAGCAATGAGCGAGCAGGAGGAGCAGCAGCACAGGCGGCGGCGACGCTCGCGGCGCCGCCGGCGGGTGCGCGAGGTGGAGGACGAGGGCGGTTCGGACGTCGGCCGCATCGACTGGCCGCGTTTCATCCTGATGATCGTCAACGGCCTGGTGCTGCTGGCCTTCCTGCTGCTGATCATGCTCGCGCCGCTGCCGCTCGGCGCCAACCGCGAATGGGCGTGGGCGCCGCTTCTGGTGGCGCTGGGCGGGCTCAGCATCCTGGTGGCGCTCGGGCTCGGCAATCCGCGCGGCTTCCGCGTCGAGCCGGGGGAGCGCTGGCCGTTGCTCGCACTGCTGATCTGCTTCCTCGCCTTCGTCTTCGTGGGGCTGCTGCAGGTCTCCAGCTACGCCCCGCCGGTCGGCAGCGCGCAGTTCTATGCCCGGGCGCGCGCCCTGCTCGGCCAGGCGCACGACGTCGTGCCGACACTGTCAGTCGACCAGACGCGCAACACGCTGCTGCGCATGCTGGCCTGCGTGCTGATCTTCCTGCTCGCGCGCGCGCTGTTCCGCGAGCCCGGCCGCGCGCGCTGGCTGCTCTATGCCTTCCTCGCCGGCGCGGCGCTGGTGATGGTCTATGCGCTCGCGGCGCAGGTCTCGACCGGCGGCTGCTATGTCGGCTCGCTGCTCAAGAAGGTCGGCGACTACGACGGCAGCACCCGGCGCTGTCTGATGTCGGGCACCTTTGCCAACAGTAACTCGTTCGGCTGCTTCGCCGGCATGGCGCTCGCTGCCGCGATTGCCCTGGTGCTGCAGGAGCGTCGCCGGCGGCGCGCGCTCGAGGCCGAGGGCGACGACTCCAGTCCGGTCGACCAGTTCCTGCGCAAGATGGGCGGCGGCACGCCAATTTATCTTGCGCTGGCGCTGCTGTTCCTCGGCGCGCAGCTCTTCTCGTCGTCGCGCGCAGCCTTCGCCGTCACCGTGCCGGTGATCGCAGGCCTCGTCTTTCTGGCGATGCGCGGGCGCTGGCGGTCGGGCGCCCACATTCGCCGCACCGTGATTGCCGGCGGCGCGATCGGGTTGATCGTGCTGGTGGTCGCGGGCGGGGCGATGCTGCAGAAAGTCTCGCTGCTATCGGCAGTCGGCACCTTCAACCGAACCATCATCTGGCGGAGCTCGATCCAGGCCGCCCAGGATTCGCCGTGGCTGGGCTGGGGGCTCGGCACCTACACCGACATCTATGCCGCCTATCAGCCGGCCGAGATGCGCCAGGCTAACGACAAGGCCCATTCGACCCCGGTCGAGCTATTCACCGAAGCGGGCTGGCTGGGGCTGGTGCCGGGCGTGCTGCTCGTGGTCGTCCCGTGGGGCGTCTGCCTGCTCGGCGCCTGGCGCCGGCGCCGGCACCGCTACCTGATAGCGGGCGCCGTGGCGGTGCCCGGCATCGCCATTTTGCACTCCTGTGTGGACTTCAGCCTGCAAATACCGGCCATCGCGTTTCTTGCAGCCGCCTTCCTGGGCATGGGCTGGGCCCAGACATTTCATCGCACGCTGCAGGCAACTCCTGCCTTTACCGAGGCAGAGGAATAAACTAATCACATTGCGGGTGCAGTCAGTGTGCTTGGGCTACACGGGCTGGGGTAGAATTTGGGGTGTTTTTGCAGCGTCCGGGCGGGGTAGACCTTCGTGCCGGTACGGTGGCGTCTCGCCCCCGGAAGGAGACTGTCTTGCGCGAAGCGATGCCGGTGGAGGCTGAACAGCCTCTCCAGGCTGCAGCTGAGTCGTCCCGAAGCAAGTCGGCCATTCGGTCGGCGCCGGAGCGATTCTTCGAGACGTGGCTCGACGCGCTGGGTGGATTCCTGTTCAGCGTGGTGCTGCCGATTCCGTTCTATGCCACGGGCGAGCCCTTCGCGAAGGGCATCGGCGCCACCGAGCAGACCATTCTGTCGACCGCCGTGGCCTACGTGATCGTGTGGTACTGCGGCCGCCGGCTCGATGCGTTCCCGCGCACTACCCTGCAAGGCAACATCGGCTACGTGGCGCCGGTCGCCGCCATCACCTATGCCGTCATTGCCGTCATCCTGCTGCTGCTGCGCTCGGAGTATTCGCGCATTCAGCTGTTCGGCTCGGGCGTGCTTACCATTGTCTGGATGGTCTGCGTGGCGCAGTTGCGGGCGCGCTACCTGATCCGCAACTATGCCGTGGTACCGTCGAGCCTGTTGCCGCAGATGCCCGCAACGCCCGCCTGCCACTGGCTGACCTATGAGGATGTCGAGGCGGCCGGCCTGCGGGTCGATGCGATGGTCGCCGATCTCGGCCCCGACCTCACCGAATCGCAGGCCTCGGCGCTGGCCGGGGCGGCGATCGCCGGCGTGCCGGTGCTGGACCGGCGCTTCATCGTCGAGACGCTGACCGGCCGCACGCCACTCGGCGGGCTGACGCCGAACGAATTCGGTGCGCTGCTGCCGTCGCGCCAGTACCTGGTGATCCGGCGCGGGCTCGAGCTGCTGCTGACCGTGGTGATCCTGCCGATCCTGCTGCCGGTCATCGCCACGGTGGCGCTGCTGGTGCGGCTCGACAGCTCAGGGCCGATCTTCTTCCTGCAGAACCGGGTTGGTCGGCGTGGGCGCGTGTTCCGCATGGTCAAGTTCCGAACGATGCACCACAACGCGGGCGGCCCGAGCTTCACCACCACCGACGACAAGCGCGTCACGCGGATCGGCGGCGTGCTGCGCCGCTACCGGCTCGACGAGGTGCCGCAGCTGGTGAACGTGCTGCGCGGCGACATGAGCTGGGTGGGCCCGCGGCCCGAGGCGCTGACGCTCGACGACAAGTATGTGCGCGATATCCCGCACTTCGCGCTGCGCGGAATCGTGCGACCGGGCGTGACCGGCTGGGCGCAGATCAACCAGGGCTACGCGCACGAGGCAGAGGAAATGCGCCACAAGCTCGAGTATGATCTCTACTACCTGAAGCACTGCTCGCTTTGGCTGGATGTCATGATCGTGTTGCGGACCTTCGCCGTGCTGATCGGCGGCTCCGGTGCGCGCTAGAGCGATTTCCGTTCAGATGGAACCGCGCCCGCACTCTGTCCCTTGTCCCATCGACCGATGGGCGCGGTTCCATCTGAACGGAAATGCGCGCACGGGCGATATTTGTTGCAGCAGGCATATTCTGCCCGGCCGATTCCGGCCGGACAGAATATGTTCTAGCCCGCTGATCCTTCGCTCCTGATCATGTGCGGCATAGCCGGCCTTTACGCTTATCTCGACGTCGCCCCTCCGGTCGACCGTACCGAGCTTTCGCGCATGAATGCGCGCATGGCTCCGCGCGGCCCCGATGGCAGCGGCGACTGGTTCTCGGCCGACGGCCGGGTCGGCTTCACCCACCGCCGCCTCGCCATCATCGATCTCAGCGAGCGCGGCGCGCAGCCGATGCACAGCGCCGACGGGACGCTGACCATCACCTTCAACGGCGAGATCTATAACTACAGGGAGCTCAAGGCCGAGCTCGAGGCCAAGGGCTATCGTTTCCGCTCCGACTCCGACACCGAGGTGCTGCTGCAGCTCTATGCCGATCGTGGCCCGTCGATGGTCGAGGCGTTGCGCGGCATGTTCGCCTTCGGCCTGTGGGATTCGCGCACGCGGCAGCTCGTGCTGGCGCGCGATCCGCTGGGCATCAAGCCGCTCTACTATGCCGACGACGGCTGGACGATCCGCTTTGCCTCGCAGGCCAAGGCGCTGCTCGCCGGCGGCGCCGCCAGCCGCGATCCCGATCCGGCCGGCATCGTCGGCTTCCACCTGCTGGGCAGCGTGCCCGAGCCTTTCACTGTGTGGCGCGGCATCCGCTCGGTGCCGTCCGGCGCGACGGTGATCGTCGATACCGCTGGCCCAAACGCACCGCATGCCTACTACAGCGTCGCCCAATCACTCGGCCGCCGAGTCGGCAACGGCATGAAGGCCGACACCGCGCGCCAGCAGATGAGCGCCGCGGTGCACGATTCGGTGAGGCATCATCTGGTGGCCGACGTGCCGGTCGCGGTGTTCCTGTCGGCCGGCCTCGATTCGGGCGCGCTGCTCGGCACCATGGCCGAGCTCGGCGTGCGCGACACGCTCGCCGTCACGCTGTCCTTCGCCGAGTTCAAGGGCGACCGCCACGACGAGGCGCCGATCGCCGCCGAGGTGGCGCAACGCTACGGTGCGCGCCATGTCGTGCGCACGGTCGATCGTGCCGAATTCGAGCGCGACCTGCCGGCGATCCTCGATGCGATGGACCTGCCGACCATCGACGGCATCAACACCTGGTTCGTCGCCAAGGCTGCGCGCGAGGCCGGCATCAAGGTCGCACTGAGCGGACTCGGCGCCGACGAATGCTTCGGCGGCTATCCGTCGTTCAAGGACGTGCCGCGCAGCGTGCATCTGCTGCGCCCGTTCCGCTTCATCCCCGGCCTCGGCGGGCTGGTGCGCCGGCTGATGTCGTCGACCATCGCCTCGGGCGATCGCCTGCATCCGAAGTCTGCCGGCGTGCTGCAGTATGGCGGCGACTGGGCGGGTGCCTATCTGCTCCGCCGAAGCGTCTACATGCCGTGGGAACTCGACCATCTGCTCGATCCGGCGTTGGTCGAGGAGGGGCTGCGCCGTCTCGCGCCGCTCAGCCACATCGCCAACGAGCTGCAGGCCGGCCGCCCGCTCGGCGACTTCGATCGCGTCGCCGCGCTCGAGACCTCGCTCTACATGCGCAACCAATTGCTGCGCGATGCCGACTGGGCCGGCATGGCGCACTCGATCGAGATCCGCGTGCCATACGTCGATCCGTTCTTCCTCGCCGCGCTGCCGCCAGGCGATGTGCTCGCGCAGATCAAGGCCAAGGAAGCCGTCGCCGACGTGCCGCAACCCCCGTTGCCCGACGTCAGCCGCAACCGCGCCAAGACCGGCTTCGTGACGCCAGTCGGCCGCTGGATGCGCGAGGCGAGCGGGGCCACCGAGGACGTCTCCTTCTCCAATGCCTCGCGCGCCTGGGCATTGCGCGTATGGCAGGCCGGCTGGACCGGCTCGGCGACGGTTTGACCGCGATGACCGCTCGCATGCTCGCGCTGGTTACCGATTGCTACGGCATGGGTGGCGGTATCGCTCGCTACAACCAGGACCTGTTCGAGGGCCTGGCGGAGGGGGGCGCCGAAATCGTCGTGCTGCCGCGCCATGGCGACGTGAAAGGCGAGGCGCTGCCCAAGGGCATCCGCCAGGAGCCGGCGATATTCAGCCGTTATCGCTATCCCATGTCCGCCGTTCTGCTCGCCTGGCGCAAGGGTCCGTTCGACGTGGTGTTCTGCGGCCATGCCTACATGGCGCCGATCGCCTGGGCCGTCGCGCGGCTCTCCGGCGCACGCTACTGGTTGCAGACGCATGGTGCGGAGATCTGGAAGACGCGGCCCGACCGGCTGCGCCGCGCCATCGAGGCCGCCGATCTCGTGACCACCGTGAGTCGCGGCACGCGCCACAGCCTGCTCGGCTGGGTCGACCTGCCGCCTGATCGCATCCGGGTGTTGCCCGACACCGTGCAGGACAAGTTCGTCCCCGGTCCCGTGCCGGAAGGCTTTCGCGAGCGCTGGGCCGTCGGGGCAGGGCCGATCCTGCTCACCGTCGGACGCCTCTCGGCCAGTGAGCGCTACAAGGGCCACGAGCCGGTGTTCGCGGTGTTGCCGGAACTGCGCAAGCGGTTCCCGACGCTGGTCCATCTGGTGGCCGGCAGCGGCGACGATCGCGCCTACATGGAGCAGCGGGCG
>DASXQC010000202.1:0-5875 GCA_036493235.1 Reyranella sp. | reverse complement strand
CGGGGCGGCGAAGACCAGCAGCAGGATGAGCACCACGCGTCGCAGCACGGGCTGCATCATCGTGCTGCGCTTGTTTCGCACCGGGTTCGCTGTCATGCCTGTGCCGCCATAGTCCGTGATGGTCCGTAACCATGTCCACACGCAATCTCGACAAGTTGATGGCGCCGAAGTCGGTCGTGGCGATCGGTGCGAGCGAACGGCCGGGCTCGGTCGGCGCAGCCGTCACGCGCAATCTGCTGAGCGGCGGGTTCAAGGGTGAGATCCATCTGGTCAACCGCAAGGGCGGTGAGATCCAGGGCCGCCCGGTATGGCACTCGTTGTCGGAAGTGCTGTCGCCACCCGATCTCGCCGTCGTCATGACGCCCGCGGCGACCGTGCTGGGGATCCTGCGCGAGCTGGGCGAGAAGGGCACCAAGGCCGCCGTCGTCGTCAGCGCTGGGCCCGGCGCGGGCGCCGCGGCAGGCGAGGAGAATGCGCAGTGGCTGAGCAAGCTGCTGCGCACCGCCGAGCCGCATCTCCTGCGCGTCCTCGGGCCGAACTGCATCGGCTACGTCGTGCCGACGATCGGCCTCAATGCGAGCTTCGGCCCCGGCATGGTCAGGCCCGGCCGGCTGGCGGCGATCGCCCAGTCGGGCGCGATCCTGGCGGCGCTGGCCGACTGGGGCAGCGCACACGGCATCGGCTTCTCGCACATCGTCTCCATGGGCGACATGGCCGACATCGACTTCGGCGACATGCTCGACATGCTGGCGCGGGACTACGAGACGCGCGCGGTGCTGATGTACGTCGAGGGCGTCACCCAGGCGCGCAAGTTCATGTCGGCCGCGCGCAGTGTGGCGCGGTTGAAGCCGGTGATCGTGCTCAAGGCCGGCCGCCATGCCGAGGCGGCCCAGGCGGCGGCTTCGCACACCGGTGCGATGGCGGGCTCGCCCGCGGTCTACGACGCGGCCTTCGCGCGCGCGGGCCTCGTGGCGGTCAAGGGGCTGGGTGAGCTGTTCGATGCGGCTGAGACGCTGGGCCACGGCCTGGTGCCGCGCAACGAGCGGGTGGCGATCCTGACCAACGGCGGCGGTGCCGGCGTGGTCGCGACCGACCTGCTGCTCGACGAAGGCGGCGAACTGGCGGCGCTCAACCCACACACCATCGAGACGCTCGACAAGGTGATGCCGCGCATCTGGTCGCGCGGCAACCCGGTCGACATCGTCGGCGACGCCGACGGCGCGCGCTACGCCATGGCCCTCGATGCGCTGGCCGACGACCGGACCGTCGGTGCCGTGCTGGCAGTCAACGTACCGACCGCGCTCACCTCGCCGGTCGAGGCAGCGCGCGCGATCGCCGGCGCGGCCGGGCGCAAGGTCGTGCCGGTGATTGGCTGCTGGATGGGCGGGCCTTCGGCCGATGCCGGCCGCAAGGTGCTGCACGACGCCGGCATCCCGGCCTACGACACGCCATTGCGCGCGGTCCGCGGCTTCACCCACATCGTCGCCTATCGCCGCGGCCAACGCGCCCTGCAGCGCACGCCGCCGTCGATTCCCGAGGCGCGGTCGGACACCGACCTGGTGCGCGCTATCGTGAACGGCGCGCTGGTGCAGAACCGCAGTGTGCTGACCGAGCCCGAAGCCAAGCGCGTGCTTGCCGCCTACGGCATTCCTGTCGTGCCGACCGAGGTCGTGCTCGATGCGGCCGAGGCGGCGCATGCGGCGGCGCGGATCGGCTTTCCGGTCGCGGTGAAGGTCCTGTCGCGCGACATCAACCATAAGAGCGACGTCGGCGGCGTGGCGCTCGAGCTCGGCACCGAGCAGGAGGTGCGCGACGCGCTCGGCCTGATGCACGACAAGGTCTGCACCGCCGCGCCGGGCGCGCAGATCGACGGGTTCGCGGTGCAGCCGATGGTCAAGCGGCCCAACGCGATCGAGCTGATCCTGGGCGCGGCCGAGGACCCGGTGTTCGGGCCGATCCTGATGGTCGGCCATGGCGGCGTGGCGGCCGAGGTGATTGATGACAAAGCACTGGCATTGCCGCCGCTCGATCCGGTGCTGGCCGAGGATGCGCTCAGCCGCACGCGCGTCGACCGCCTGCTGCGCGGCTATCGCGCCCGCGCGCCCGCGGCCCGGGGCGCGGTGTGCGATGCGATGATCCGCCTGTCGCAGCTGATCGCCGACGTGGGCGAGATCGCCGAGCTCGACATCAATCCATTGCTGGTCGATGCAGAGGGCGTGGTCGTGCTCGATGCGCGCATCGTCGTGCGCAAGCCCGCGGCGGGGTACGAGCGGGCAGGGCGCTTTGCCATCCGGCCCTATCCAGTCGAGCTCGAGTCCACTATCGAGCATCGCGGAGAACATTTGCGCATACGGCCGATCCGGCCCGACGACGAGCCGCTGATCCAGCGCTTCACCCGTCACCTGACGGCGGAGGACATCCGGCTGCGCTTCTTCGGGCCGATCCGCGAGATGACGCACGAGATGGCGGCGCGGCTGACGCAGATCGACTACGACCGCGAGATGGCGTTCCTGCTGCTCGACGGTAATGAGCTCTTGGGCGTCGGCCGGCTCGCCGCCGATCCGGGCTTCGAGCAGGCGGAGTTCGCTTTGGTCGTCGCGTCGGATCGCCAGCGCCACGGTTATGGCGAACTGCTGCTGCGCCACGTGCTGGACTACGCCCGCAAGCGCGGCGCCAAGCGCGTGTTCGGCCATATCCTGCGCGAGAACCACCGGATGATCGGGCTCAGCAAGCGGCTGGGCTTCGCGCCGCAAGCGGGGCGTGCAGGCAGCGGCGACGTGACCATGGTGAAACAGATGGCGGAACTGTAACGAATGTTTCGGCAGAGCCACTCACCTGGGGCAAATTTGTGACTGCGGGCCAACGACTTGGACTCGGACGCTGAGATGGCGTCGAGGAAGAACAGAAGCAGGAAGTCGAACAGAAGGAGTCCGAATGCGGTGCTCGCCTGGGTCGAGCGCCATCGCCGGGCTTTGATGATCGGCGGATTCTCCTTTCTGTTCGTCGGCGCGGTGGTCGGCGGCTACTGGCTGGCGCAGCGTTTCGAGGCCCCGAAGCCCGCAAAGGTCACCTACGCGCGCATCGAGGATATTCCCGGGCTGCCGCACTACGCCGAGACTGATCCTGGCCAGAAGCTGGGAACATTCGAGGACAAGCCGACGCCGAAGCCGCAGCCACAGCCCGCACCTCAAGTCGCTGCGGCGGCGAGCACGCAGCAACTGCAGACGTGGCAGCGCAACGCGGTGCCGTTCCACGACCTGCGCAGCAAGCCGTTGATTGCCATCGTGATCGACGATGTCGGCCTCGACCGGCTGCATTCGAAGCGCGCGTGGGAGCTGCCAGGGCCGCTCACCATGTCGTTCCTGCCGTATGCGCGCGATCTGCACGAGCAGGCGAAGGCTGCCCATGTGCACGGCCAGGAGCTGATGCTGCACCTGCCGATGGAGCCGGGTGGCGTGGCCGATCCCGGGCCGAATGCACTGAAGGTGTCGCTGAGCGAGGCTGAGCTCAAGGCGCGCGTCACGACGGCGCTCGACAGCTTCGACGGCTATGTCGGAGTCAACAACCACATGGGCAGCCGCTTCACCGCCTATCGGCCTGGTATGGAGACCGTGCTCCGACAGTTCAGGGCGCGCGGGTTGCTGTTCCTCGATTCACGCACCACACCGTCGAGCGTTGGCGACCAGGTGGCTCAGGAGCTGGGTGTGCCGAGCGTGACGCGCAACGTCTTCCTCGACGACGACGAAGCGCTGGGCGCGGTGAAGCGCCAGCTCGCCGAGACCGAGGCGGTCGCGCGGCGCCAGGGCTTCGCGGTGGCGATCGGCCACCCGCACGAGGCGACGCTGAAGGCGCTGGCCGAATGGCTGCCCGGCGTGGCGGCCAAAGGCTTCGCGCTCGCGCCCTTGTCGGCGGTGTTGCGCAAGCGGAACGGCTGGGATTGAGTTTCCTCCCTAGCGAAGCTGGGGAGGTGCCCCCGTAATCGGGGGCGGAGGGGTCATGAGCCGCAGACTTGGTGGCTCATGACCCCTCTGTCGCCGTATGACGGCGCCACCTCCCCGCGCGTCGCGCAGGGAGGAAAGCAAGAAGTAGGAGGAGTCGCCCGTGCGTTATCACAAGCAATCCATGATCGTGGCGCCGCAGCCGGAGCCGACCGAGGCTGGCGCGGACATCCTGCGCGAGGGCGGCAATGCGGTGGATGCGGGCATCGCGTGCGCGCTGGTGCAGGGCGTGGTCGATCCGCAGATGTGCGGCATCGCGGGCTTCGGCTCGTGCGGCATCTACATGCCGGGCAAGAAGTTCCACGGCTACATCGACGCCCATGCCCCGGCACCGCTTGCCGCCAAGCCCGACATGTGGGCCAACCTGATCGAGAGCGAGGCGCGCGACGGCTACGGCTTCATCCTGAAGGGTCGCGTGAACGACATCGGCTACAAGTCGATCTGCGCGCCGGCCAACCTCAAGATGTACTATGAGGCGCATAAGGAGCACGGCAACCTGCCGTGGTCGCGCATCGTCGAGCCGGCGATTCACTGGGCCGAAACCGGCTGGACAGTACGGCCGCACGTCCATTTCTGGTGGGCCGATGACGGCGCGTTTGGCCGCGCGCCGAACTACGAGCGCACCGGCTTCACGCCAGCGGCGCGGGCGCTCTACTGCCGGCCCGACGGTGTGCCGAAGAAGGTCGGCGATGCGGTCGTCAACCGCGACTACGGCCAGACCTTGCGGGCGATCGCCAAGGGCGGCGCCGACGTCTTCTATTCGGGCGAGATCGCGAAGGCGATCGACGAAGACATGCGCCGCAACGATGCGCTGCTGTCGATCGAGGACCTGAAGGCATGGAAGACCACGCGCAATCCGCCGCTGTGGGGCGACTATCGCGGCTACCGCGTCTCGACCAACCAGCCGCCGGGCGGCGGTGTGATGCTGCTCGAGATGCTGAACATCCTCGAGCACTTCGACCTCCGCGCCCTCGAGCACGGCTCGACCGAGCATCTGCGCATCGTCTCCGAGGCAATGAAGCGCGCGACTATCGACAAGGACCTCAAGGTCGGCGATCCGAAGTTCGTCAAGGTGCCGGTCGAGGAGCTGACCTCGAAGGCCTATGCGAAGACGATGGCGGGCGAGATCGCTCGTGGCGTGAAGGCGTCGGTGACGCGATTCAATTCGGGAGCCGTCTCCAAGGACACCACCCACATCTCCGTCCTCGACAAGGACGGCAACTGCTTCACCATGACCCATTCGCTCGGCATGCCGTCGGGCGTGATCTCGCCGGGCCTGGGCTTCATGTACAACGGCTGCATGGGCGTGTTCGACCCGCGGCCCGGCCGCGCCGGCTCGATCGCGCCCGGCAAGGCACGCTTCAGCTCGGTCGTGCCGTCGATCATCTTCAAGGACGGCAAGCCGCACCTGATCATCGGCGCGCCCGGCGCCACCCAGATCGCGATGGGTGTGCTGCACGTGATCCTGAACGCGCTCGACTTCGACATGACCATGGTCGAGGCGGTCAGCGCCCCGCGCTTCTCGGCGACCTCCGACACGATCGACATCTCCAACCGTATCCAGGGCCGCGTCGAGCGCGAGCTGAAAGGGCAGGGCTACCCGGTCGTCCGCAGCCCCTACAACTTCGGCTTCGCCGCCGTCCACGCCATCCGCATCCACAACGACGGTTTGGACGGCGGCGCCGATCCCGGCCACGACGGCGTGGTGATCGCGGTCTAAGAAGATGACCCACCTCTCCTAGATCGGGATGATTCTAAGTTCGATCGTATCCTGCTTTTGCGAAGTAGTTGGCACACTCGCTGGGCTGGACGGTAGGCAGTAGCTCGGCGAGAGCGCTGTAGATGGCGTCGTGGGTGCGCCGTGCGGCCTTGCGCAG
>DASXQC010000201.1:0-4974 GCA_036493235.1 Reyranella sp. | reverse complement strand
AGCGGAGCTGGGAAACGCCTTCTCCTAGCCCTTCAACCGATACTTCTCCAGCGCCGCCCGGAAGGCCTCGTCGATCGGATGGGGCGCCTGGCCCTTGAGCCGAACCACGGTCATCTCGGCGGCGGCGATGCAGAGGTCGTCTCGGAAGGCGGCCGAGGCGACGGTGATTGAACTGGTGCCGACCTTGAGCACGCCGGTGCCGAGCTCGACCTTCCCGGGCCAATGCGATTCGGCCAGGAACGAGACGGTCATGCCGGCCGAGATGCCGCGGATGCCTTCCTCACGCGGCGTCATCATCCCCATGTCGCGCATGAAGGTGAGGCGGGCGGTCTCCATGTAGGCGCAGATGGCTACGTTGTTGACGTGGCCGGCGCCGTCCTGGTCGGAGAAGCGACGGTGTCGGAGCACCAGTGTGGATAGATCGAGCGATCCTGCAGGCGTTTGTCGCGTGACATGGCGCGAGTGTAGCATCCGCGCCGCATGACACATCCCATCTTCACCGAAGAGCACGACCTCATCCGCGCCCAGCTCCGACGCTTCGTCGAGGAGAAGGTGAAGCCCGTGGGCCCGAAGTGGGAGGAGGCGGGTTTCGTTCCGCGAGAGGTGCTGCGCGAGATGGGTGCGCTAGGCTTCTTCTCGCTGCGCATCCCCGAAGCGCTGGGCGGCACCGGGCTCGATGCGCGGGCCTCGGTCGTGCTGGCGGAGGAGGTCGGTCGCTCCACGCATGGCGGCTTCGCCATCACCGTGCTGGTGCATACCGACATGGCGAGCCCGCATCTGGTCCGCTTCGGCACGAAACGGCAGCTCGAGAAGTACCTGCCGGGCGTGATGGCGGGCACCACCATCACCGCGGTCGGTGTCACGGAGCCGGGCGCGGGCTCCGATGTTGCCAGCATCCGGACGCGTGCCGTGCGCGACGGCGACCACTACGTGTTGAACGGCGCCAAGATGTTCATCACCAACGGCGTGCATGCCGACCTTTACTTCATCGCCGCACGCACCGATCCCGCGGCCAAGGGCAGCCGCGCCATCACCATGTTCATCGTCGAGAAGGGCACGCCGGGCTTCCGTGTCGGTCGCGCGCTCGACAAGACGGGCTGGCGCAGCTCCGACACCGCCGAGCTGGTGTTCGAGGATTGCCGCGTGCCTGTTGAGAACGTGCTGGGTGAGCCCAACCGCGGCTTCTACTCGATCATGGCCAACTTCCAGACCGAGCGGCTGGTGATCGGCGCCATGGCGATGGCCGAGGCGCGCGAGGCGATCCGGCTCACCTTCGATTATGTGAACCAGCGCACCGCCTTCGGCGCGCCCTTGTGGGAGAAGCAGACGATCCGCCAGCGCCTGTCGCGCCGGCTGTCCGAGGTCGAGGCCGCGCGCCAGCTCGTGCACCACACCGCGTGGCTCGACGCCCAGGGCACCGACTGCGTGGCCCAGGTGTCGATGGTCAAGGCGCTGGCCGGCGACCTGGTGAACGAGGTGCTCTACGATTGCGTCCAGTTCCACGGCGGCATGGCTTCATCCGCGAGACCGCCGTCGAACGCATGGCCCGCGACGCCCGCGTCCAGTCGATCGGCGGCGGCGCCTCCGAGGTGATGCTCGAGGAAGTCGCCAAGCGGTTCGGGCAGGTGATCTCCGACTGATGCTCATGCTCTTCCGGACCGCGAGCCTCCGGCTCGCTCGGGTTCATGAGCGCGCCTGAGGCTCGCGGTCCGGAAGACGATGACTTGAATCGACAGATGGCCTCTGCGAAGAACCAAGCCAATGACTGAACCCCGCTATTGGGACGACTACGAGGTCGGCCAGAAGTTTGCCTTGGGCAGCACGAGCTTCACCGAGCAGGAGATCGTCGACTTCGCCCGCCAGTTCGATCCGCAGCCGTTCCACATCGATCCCGAAGCAGCGAAGCAGTCGATCTATGGCGGCATCATCGCCTCGGGCTGGCACATCGCCTCCAAGATGATGCGGTTGTTCGTCGACAACTATGTCGACCGGCGCACCGCGCTGGGCTCGCCAGGTCTCGACGAATTGCGCTGGCTGAAGCCGGTGCGCGGCGGCGACACGCTGACCGGATGGGTGGTGTGCGGCGCCAAGGTTCCGTCCAAGAGCCGGCCGACCATGGGCGTCATCCACGAGCATTGGGAAGTGACCAACCAGAAGGGCGAGTTGGTCATGACCACCAAGGGCATCAACATGGTGCGGCGGAGGCCGGCATGACGGGACGCGCAGTGAAAGGGCTCGACCACGTCGTTGTGATGGTCGACGGCATCGATGCGGCCGAGACGCAGTACGAGAAGCTCGGCTTCCAGGTCCAGCCGCGCGGCTTCCACAAGAAGCTCGGCACGGCCAATCACCTGATGATCTTCGACCGCGACTATTTCGAGATCCTGGGCATCGTCGAGTCGACGGAATTCAACGCCGAGCGCCGCGAATGGCTGAAGTCAGGCGGCGGTCTCGCCAACGTGGCGCTCGCGACCGATGGCGCCGATCTTGCCTACGAGGCGTTCAAGGCCGCGGGCCTTAATCCCGACGCGCCGCTCGCCTTCGACCGCGCGGTCGAGATCGACGGCAGGGCCGAGCACGCGAAGTTCCGTACCGTCCGTATCCCCAAGACGAACATGCCGGTCGTCGGCTTCTTCGTCTGCGAGCACCTGACGCCGCAATTCGTCTACCGGTCGGAATGGGCGAAGCATCCCAACGGCGCGCGGGGCATCGTGGGCGTCACGGTGATCGCCGAGCGGCCGGCGAAGTGGGCTGACGAGGTCGCCAAGTATTTCGAGCCGACCTCGATCCGCCACGAGGGCTCCTCGATCATCGCCGACACCGGCTCGCACCATATCCACTACGTAACGCGGCAGGATTACGCGCTGCGCTATCCCGGCATCACGCCGGTGCGGCCGGGCGACCATCCGGCGCTGCTGCATATCCGGGTCGACAACCTTCCGACCTGCGAGGCGCTGTTGAAGAAGAACGGCGTGAAATCCCTCGAGCCGGACCCCGGTCGCATTCTCGTGCCGCCGTCGGAAGCGGCGCATCTCACCATCGAATTCGCGGAGCGTTGAGTGGATCTTGCCGACCGGAGCATTTACGGCTTTTCGACAGTAGAGAATCTGCGCTTCGCCGACGTCGACGCCAACGGCCACATCAACAACGGCTCGTTCATCGAGATGATGGAGAACGCGCGTGTCTCTTACCTGCGCCGGATCGTGCGCCCATCTGGTGGAAAAGGCGGCTTGCCGCGCTTCCGTCTGGTGATCGGCCGCATCGAGGCCGACTTCAAGCGGCAGATGTTCTATCCCGGCACCGCGACTGCCTGCGCCCGCCTGGTCGAGGCGCATCAGCGCAAGGTCGTGATCGGCCAAGCGCTGTTCGACGGCGAGGGCCAGTGCACGGCGATGCAGAAGGTCATCATGGTGTCGCTGAACGAGGAGACGCACAAAAGCACGCCGTTCGATCCGGCCGTGCGTGCGGCGCTCGAGACGCTCGCCGCCTCCAAGGACGGACTACCCGAATGAGCAATGTGGCCGCATGAGCAACCTGATCCCCGAAGGTTTCAAGCAACTGCGGGTCGGCGACGACTTCGTCAGCCTGATCGGCCCGCTGTGGTTCAAGGCCGAAGGCGACAAGCTGCGCGTCGGCTTGCCGCTCGAGCCGCGCCACGGCAATCCGATGGGCTGGGCTCATGGTGGCCTGCTGGTGACGGTCGCCGACATGGTGATGGGGGCGGGTTCGGGCCACGACACCGGCATCCGCTGGCCTCATCCCACCGTGTCGCTCAGCACCGAGTTCGTGCGCGGCGCGAAGCTCGGCCAGTGGCTCGAAGGCACCGCGCGCATCGCCCGCCGCACCGTCAACTTCTGCTTCTGCTCGTGCGATCTGGTATGCGGCGGCGAGATCGTCCTCGTCGCCTCCGGCGTGTTCAAGGTTCCCGACGTCGACAAGATCCCCGAGGCGATGCGCGCCTCGGTGATGGGCAAATGGGAGTAGGCTTTCCCTAAGTCAGTGCTGCTTCTTGCGGCGGTAGATCTTGTAGCGATCGACGTCCATCAGGTGCTCGTAGTTCTCGAAGGCGTCGGCAAACACCTTGTTCTGCTGGAAGTACTCCAGATAGTCGAACACCTTGCCCTGGCAGCGCCGCATGCCGGGAATGGTGTCCAGGATCAGAAGGTCCGGTTTGCCGTTCGCGAAGTCATCGGAGACGGCATCGAACACGAACTTCTCGGTATCGCCCATCGTGTCGGGCGCATTGTAGAGGGCGGGGAAATCCTCGCAGTCGGCATAGACTCCCTGGACCACCCACATGGTCAGGAACCGCATGGTCATTCGGCCATGCACGTAGTTCAGCATCGGCCAGAACGGATAGATGCCGGGCGACAGGGTCATGATCGTGCGATGCGGCGCGTTCTGCTCGACGATGTGGCGCAGGATGCCGCCGATCGAATCCTCGTACTGGCGCTGCTTGTAGAAGGGCGGCGTGTAGAGCGCGGCCTGGAAGTAGAGCAGCACCATCAGGGTCGCCGAGATCACCGCCACCGGCAGGCGATGGCTGCTGCGGCTGATCGGCAGGTAGCGGTCGATGGTTTGCGAGAGCGTGAGGGCGGCGAGCAGGATGGCGGCCGAGAGGGCGGGCAATACGTGATAGGGCCAGCCCTTGGCCTGCAGGATCGCCGACAGCGCCGCGCCGATGCCGTAGGCGAGCAACCCCCGCGCCGCCAGGGTGTGGGTCAGGAACACCGCGAAGGCGCCGAAGACCAGCAGTGCCAGCAGGGTCGGCCCCATGACGTTGCTGAACAGCACCTGCAGCCAGCTCGCATCGCCGATCGGCTCGTAGGACTCGAGCGCCAGCGGCATGACGAACCGGCCGTACTGCGAGAACACCGTGAACATCAGCGCGAGGTGGCCAGCCGCCACGGCGAAGATCACCCACGGGATCACATCGCGCAGCCCCGACCGCCAGCCGCGATGGATCAGCAGGCA
>DASXQC010000200.1:0-3350 GCA_036493235.1 Reyranella sp. | reverse complement strand
GCCATCAGCAGGCCGGCCAGCATCGCGGTGTGCCAACGCATGCCCGTCAGCGTCCGCCGGCGGCACGCCAGACATAGGTGCCGTCGCCACCCTCCAGCGCGAGAAACAGGCGGCCGTCCTCGACCTTGAAGCTGCGGATCTGCTCCAGGTCCCGGGCGATGCGCCCGTCGAGCGCGCCGTCGCCACAGAACGCCCGTGTCATCGCGCCCGCCGTCACGCTGAGCGCGCCCCGCCCCGAGGGGATCGCCTGCCAGCGGGCGACGGCCCGGTTGCAATCCAGCCCGAGGGCCAGCGTGCCGTCCGCGCCGAAGTCCGCCGTGTAGCGGTCGACGCGCGGCGGCACGACGGGGTTCCCGCCGGACGGCTGGAAATACACCAGCCGCCACGACGTGCCGGCGAGGTTCGCCGGCGGCTCCGGGATCTGCCGCGATGTACAGGCGCCCAGCAGGGCGACCAAACCAACGACGAGGAACGCGCGCATCATGGCCACTCTCCCCGAAACAGTTCTCCTCGAACCGGTCTCTCGACGAGAGCGCCGGTCAGGCCGGCGTGAACATCGGCAGCGGGGGGCCGCCATCGGTCGGCTTGAAGACCACCTTCACCGGCTGCTCGCACTTCAACTTGTCGAAGTCGCAATCGACGATGTTGGTCACCATGCGCGGGCCCTCGGCCAGCGTCACGTAGGCCATCGCGTAAGGCACCGGCGCCCGGCGCATCACC
Source organism: Reyranella sp. (assembly GCA_036493235.1). GTDB lineage: Bacteria > Pseudomonadota > Alphaproteobacteria > Reyranellales > Reyranellaceae > Reyranella. The sequence goes on along the minus strand of DASXQC010000200.1, from coordinate 2,630 downwards.
GAGTAGGAGTAGATCGTGCCCTTGCCGGACGATTCGATCCATTCGGTCTTGTCGCTGAAGCAGAACGGACAGATCGTCCGCGGAAAGTGGTGGAGCTGGCCACAGGCGGTGCACTTCCTGACCAGCAGCTTGCCCTTGGCGGCGGCGTCCCAGTAGGCCTGAGCCTCCTGGCTCACGGCGGGCGCCGGCAGCTTGCGTTCTTTGGATGCCTGGGTTTCTTGGGCCATCGGACTACTCCCTCTCCAGGATGACGGTGGCGCTGCCGTGACGCAGGCCGAGCGAGCCGCCGGTGCCGTGGGCGATCGCCAGATCGCAGTTCTTCACCTGCACCTTGGGATGCGCCTCACCGCGCAGCTGGCGCACCGCCTCGAGCACCTTGGTGAGGCCGCCGCGGTTGGCCGGATGGTTGCTGCACAGCCCGCCGCCGTCGGTGTTGAACGGCAGCTTGCCGACGCCGGAGATCAGGTTGCCGTCGGCCACGAAGGCGCCGCCCTTGCCTTTCTCGCAGAAGCCGAGGTCCTCGAGCTGCATCAGCACGGTGATGGTGAAGCTGTCGTAGATTCCGGCGAACTTGATATCGGAAGGCTTGACGCCCGCCTCGGCGAAGGCCGTTGCGCCGCTGAAGCGGGCGCCCGAATAGGTAAGGTCGACCTTGCCACCCATCTGGGTCTTCACGAACTCGCCGGCCCCGATCAGCTTGACCTTGGGACGCTTGAGCTTGGCCGCGATCTCCGGCGCCACCACGACGATCGCCCCGCCGCCGTCGGTGATGACGCAGCAGTCGAGCCGGTGCAGCGGATCGGAGATCATCGGCGAGTTCACCACATCCTCGACCGTGACGACGTCCTTCAGGAGCGCATGCGGGTTGTACTGGGCGTGGTGCGATGCGGCGACCTTGATCCAGGCGAGCTGCTCGGCGGTGGTGCCGAACTCGTGCATGTGGCGCATGGCGCACATCGCATACATGTTGACCACGGTCGGCCCATAGGGGAACTCGAACGGCTCCTCGGGCGTCGGCGTGCCACCCCGGCTGCGCGGCACGGTGCCAGTCGCCATGCCCTCGGCGCGCGGCCGGCCCGCCAAGGTGATCAGCGCCACCTTGCACTTGCCGGCGGCGATCGCCTCGGCGGCATGGCCGACGTGGATCACGTAGGACGAGCCGCCGGTGTCGGTGGAGTCCACGTGGCGCGGTTTCAGCCCCATGTACTCGACCATCGACATCGGGCCGAGGCCCGGTGCGTCGCCTGCGCAGAAGTATCCGTCGACATCGTCCTTGGTGAGGCCCGCATCCTCGAGCGCGCCCTTGGCGACCTGCGCGTGGATCTGCGCCAGCGAGATGTCCTTCGCCAGACGCGTCGGGTGTTCGTAGATGCCGGCTATGTAGGCCTTGCCCTTGATGCTCATCGGCGGCCGATCTCCCTCGTGACGTTGGGCCGCATGGTAGGCGAATGCGGCTCACGGAAAAGCGACGACTTTCGCCCGGAGGAACCGTGCTAGGGTTCGCGCCAACTGAAAGGGAGGAGACTAGATGATTCTACGCGTGTTGGGGCTGTTGTTTGCCGCGACGCTGGCGCTGGCCGGCGCCGCCGAGGCGCAGACGCAGGGCAAGACCGAGCTGCTGTGGTACGGCCAGTCGGCCTTCAGGATCACCACGCCGGGCGGCAAGGTGATCATGGTCGATCCGTGGATCACCGGCGGCACCAAGGTCCCGCCCGAGCTGAAGGACCTCGGCAAGATCGGCAAGATCGACGCCATCCTGGTGACGCACGGCCATGGCGACCATCTCGGCGACGGCATCGAGCTCGCCAAGACGCACAACGCGCCGCTGTGGGGCCCCGCCGGCATGAACCAGTTCCTGGTGACGCTCGGCAAGCTGCCGGCGAACCTCGCGCCGCGCATGAACGTGGGCGGCACTGCCGAGATCGCGCCGGGCGTGAAGGTCACCCAGACCCACGCCGAGCATTCGTCGGAGATGATCCTCAAGGACGAGAACGGCAAGGACGTGAGCTATCCGGCGGGCGAGCCGGTCGGCTTCATCATCACGCTCGAGAACGGCTTCAAGATCTACCACATGGGCGACACCGGCATCTTCGGCGACATGAAGTGGATCGGCGAATACTACAAGCCGGACCTGATCCTGATCCCGATCGGCGGCCACTATGTGATGGACCCGAAGGACGCGGCCTACGCCACCAACCTGATCAAGCCCAAGATGGCCTGGCCGATCCACTACGCCAGCAACCCCTACCTCAAGGGCACGCCGGCCGAGTACAAGGCGGCGCTGGGCAGCAGCCCGGTGCAGGTGATCGACGCGGTGCCGGGGACGGTGAAGACGTTCTAAAGTCTTGCCGAACCGCGGGCGTCCCGCCCGCTCATGATCCTGATTTATGGGCGGGCGGAACACCCGCGGTCCGGCAAGAAAATTGCTATCAAGGCGTCGTAGAGTCCACGGGGGACAGTGGCATGGATATCGGCGTCTTCATCCCGATCGGCAGGAACGGCTGGATCGTCTCGACCACCTCGCCGCAATACAATCCCAGCTTCGAGCTCAACAAGCAGACCACGCTCAACGCCGAGCGCTACGGCTTCGACTTCGCCCTGTCGATGATCAAGCTGCGCGGCTTCGGCGG
>DASXQC010000199.1:0-7953 GCA_036493235.1 Reyranella sp. | reverse complement strand
CGGGATGATGACCCGCAGCGCCTGCGGCAGAATCACCAGCCGGAAGATCTGGAACGGGCTCAGCCCCATGGCGCGGGCCGCCTCGGTCTGGCCCTTGGCGACCGACAGGATGCCGCCGCGCAGGATTTCCGACAGGTAGGCTGCCTCGTTGAGCGCCAGGCCGATGATGGCCGACTGGACGACGTTGAAGCGCACCAGGCCGAGCTGCGGCAGGCCGGTGTAGATGATGATGAGCTGCACCAGCAGCGGCGTGCCGCGGAAGATCCAGATGTAGACCTGGGCCGCGCGGCTCACCGCCTTGTGCTTGCTGAGCCGCATGACGGCGAGCAGCAGGCCGATCAGGCCGCCCAATATCAGGGTGGTGATCGTCAGCCCGATCGTCCACAGCGCGCCTTCGAGAAGATAGAGATTGGTGAAGTAGCTCCAGAAGCCTTCCCAATTCCAGACTTTCATCTAGGCAGGGCCTGGCCCGCTGATGGCGAAGGTGGCGCCGTCGATCTTCAGCACGCCGTACTGGTCGAGCAGCTTGTCGTAGGTGCCGTCCTTCTTGAGGTCGTTCAGCGCGCCGACCACCGCCTCGGCCAGCGTCTTGTTGGCGAAAGCGAAGCAGGCGGTCTGTGGGAACACGCCGGAGATCGCGCGCGTGAAGTCGCTGTGCTGCTGCTGGTACATCGCCGTGGCGTCGATGCAGGTCGCGGCGTCGGACTGGCCGGCGCGCAATGCCTGGAAGGCTTCGCCGAAGTTGTTGAAGGTCATCACCGTCACGGGCTTGAGGCCCTTCTTGGCGACCATGTCGGCGACCTCGCGGGTGCGCTTTTCCTCGATGCCGCCCAGCTCGACCGAGATGCGCTTGCCGGCGAGATCGTCGATCGTCTTCAGGCCGAGTGGATTGCCCTTGGCGGCGAGGAAGCTGATCGCCGCCTGCTCGTAGGGCACCATGTACATGAGCTTGGACCGCTCCTCGGTGAAAAAGATGCCGGTGTTGATCATGTCCCAGCGCTTGGCGGCGAGGCCGGGGATCATGGTGGCGAACTCAGTGCGGATGTATTCCGGTGTCAGGCCGAGCTTCTTGGCGCATTCGTTGGCGAGCTCGACCCGCATGCCCTGCAGCTCGCCCTTGTCGTTGACGTATTGCAATGGCGGCAGGGTCGGGTTGATCGACATCACCAGGGTACCGGCCTTGATGATGTTGGGCGGCGCGATCTTGGGCTGGGCGCGCACCGCCGTTGGCACGAGTGCGAGCGCGGCGCTGGCCTTCAACAGGCCGCGGCGACGAATGATCGGCTGCTTCATCTGTCTCCCCCTTGTGATCTCCGACGGCATGCAAGTTTGACGCCGTTCGGGGCCAGCGTCAGCCGGGAAGCACGTAGCCATATCGGAGATTCGACGGATCTCGGCCCTGGCGTTCGTACTGCGACCGGATGTCGGCGAAGCGGTCATTGCGCCATTCGGCCTTCTTCACGTCGTAGCGGTACATCTTCGCCGAGGTCTCGCCGAAGATCGCGCGCTTCACCGGACCGTCGGCCGAACCGAGCTCAGCGAAGCCGTATCTCTTGCACATCGCCTCGGGAATCTCGAGGCGGCGCAGGCCCTCGATCTGCCATTGCGGCGCGCCGGTCCACAGCGCGTCGGTGCCCCACACGACATGGTCGGCGCCCAGCCCCTTGATCAGGATGCCCATCAGCGCCGCGCACAGCCGCGGCTCGACCACCGCGGTCATGGCGAACAACTGGCCGAGGTCGCCGTAGACGTTGCTGACGCCGTACTTCGCCGGGATGTCGGCGAGGTCGCTGGTCCAGGCGATGCGGCCGGTTCGCTCGAACTCGGCCCACGCATCCTCGGGCTTGCCGCCGACCCAGCGATAGGCCGAGTGGTAGATGACGAAGCGGATGTTGGGCCAGTCCTTGGCCGCCTTGCCGACATCGCCGACCGCCGCGTAGGGCGTAAGATGCGGGAACTGCTGCTCGACCGACGGCGCGTACAGGCCCTTGTGCACGCAGACGATATCGTAGCCCGCCTTCACGATCTTCTCGTAAAAGGGATAGACCAGCTTCTCGTCGTCCATCCGCCACGGATGCTTGCTCAGCTCCTTGTGGGTGTTGTCGCCGACCGTGTAGCCCTTCCATGAGTCCGGTTTGTCCTCGGCGAGCGCCCGGTCGACCTCGTCCATCCAGCCGGGATAGCCCGGCGCGAAGATGCCGTGGCTCAGCATGCGGCGCGAGCCGGCCCATGTGTTCACCTTGGTCCGCGCGTCGCGCTTCATGTCGTTCGTGAGAAACCAGTCTTCCGGGATCTCCGACGGCGAGCCCGAGATCAGCGCGACCTTGGTATCGCTGTCGAGATAGATCTCCTTGAACCAGGTCGGGTACTTGAGGTCGTCGACCGTCTGCGGCTTGCCGACGAGCTCGGGATTCCAGCCCGCCTTGCCGACCGCCTCGCGCATGCGGGCGAAGCCTACCAGCCGCGTGTCGTCGCGCAGGAAGTGCGTGTGCACGTCCATGATGAACTGGTCGCTCAAGCCAGCGGCGCGGGCCTGGGCGAGATCGACGCTCTTGGCCTCGGCGGGCGCCACACCGAACAACGGGCCGTAGACTTCGTTCATCGCGGCGAAGGCTGCCGTCATGCCGGCCGCGGTCTGGAAGAAGCGGCGGCGCGACAGGCCGTTCTTCCGGCCGTACTCGTCGCCCAGCTCGTTCATCCGCGCCTCGACCTGCATCTGCCGCTCGGTCTGCGCGATCGGCAGGTACTCGTCGCTCGAGACGAGCCGCGTCGGGATCGGCGTGCCGTTATCGATTTGATCGGCGGGAACGAGACGCCCGAGTTCCTTGTCGCTCAACAGGCCCATGAAGACCTCCACACAAAGTGTAGCAGGCAAACACTAGCGGAAGCGCGGCATCACCTTGGTCCAGAACGCCTCGATCGACTTCATCAGCACGGGATGCGGCACCAGGCTGTTGTAAGTGTAGCAGAACACCCAGTCGACCGGCTGTCGCTTTTGCTGGGTTTCCATCGCCTTCAGCACAGTGTCGACCGTGCCGACATAGGCGTAGCCCATTTCGATCACTTCGTCTGAAGTGGGCGAAGCGCCAGTCTTGGGATCCATCATGCCGCGGCGGAAGCCGAATGGTTCGAACCAGGCGCGGCCCGAGAACTGGCCCGAATCGCGCCACAGCGTTCTCGCCTCCTCGTCGGTGTCGCAGATGATGACGTCGCGCAGCACGCCGACGCCCTGCCCCTTCGGCTTGCCCGACACCTCGGAATAGACGCTGTAGAGCTTCTCCTCGTAGACCGGCAGCATCGGCGGCAGGATCGGCGTGATGCCTTCCTGGGCGCAGAAGCGCACGGTGTTCTCGGAGCTGGCGAACGGCTGGAACAGCGGCGGATGCGGCTTCTGCAACGGCTTCGGCACGACGCCGACGGACTTCAGGATGCCGTTCTCGACGCCCTTGCCCCATTTCGCCGTCGTGTCGAGCGTCCACGGCGTCGGACCGGCCGGCACCTTCCAGAATTTGCCGTCGAAGGTCAGCATCTCCTCGGTCCAGCACTTCTTGACGATGCGAAAGTTCTCCTCGAACGCGAGGCGATTGGCGTTGTCGATCTCGTCATGCTGGTTGGGCAGCGCGCCGTGGATGCCGTGCGTCTGCTGCGCCATCACGTCGACCCAGCGACGCTGGTAGCCGCGCGCGAAGCCCGCATTGGCGCGGCCGCCGGTCATGTGATCAAGCATGGCGATGTCTTCAGCGACGCGGATCGGGTTGGACGCGGGCAGCACGATGCCGAGCTGGCCAACGCGGATCCGCTTGGTCTGCATCGCAAAGTAGAGGTCGAGCAGCACCGGGTTGTTCGAAAGCTCGAAACCCTCGATGTGGAAGTGATGCTCGGTGAAAGAGACCGAGTCGTAGCCAAGTTCGTCGCCCAGCTTTATCTGCTCCGTGAGCTCCTTCAGCATGCGCTGATAGAAGTCCGGGTTCATGCCCGCCATGCCCTGCTCGATCTCGGCCCGGCTGGCGATCGACGGCAGGTAGAACAGCGACGCTTTCATTGGTCCCTCCCATTGCTCCACACCTCACCCCGAGGAGCGATGCGCAGCATCGCGTCTCGAAGGGTGGGAACGAGCACTTCGTCTGCAGCCCATCCTTCGAGACGGCCGCTGCGCGGCCTCCTCAGGATGAGGTGGTCGACTTAAGCCGATGGTGGCACGGTCCCCGGCTTGGGGTCGATGGGGAGGAGCTTGTCGAGGCCGAGCAGCTTTTCGAACAGCGATGCGGCCTGCAGCAGCGCGGCCTCGCCGCGCGGCTTGCCGGTGAGCTGCAGGCCGGTCGGGCGGCCCCACTGATCGAAGCCGCAGGGGATCGCCAGCGCCGGGCTGCCGGTGACGGTGATGCCACTGTTGAGCGTCGAGCCCGACATGTAGTTGGCGAGGTTCTTGCCGTTGATGGTCGCGGGCGCACGCAGGTTGACGTCGAACGCCGCCGTCGGCGCGCTCGGCGTCACCAGCAGATCGTAGGTCTGGAAGAACTCGACCATGCGCCGGAACAGCGCCGCGCGCTCACGCTCGGCCCAGGCGAGCTGGCTGGTGGTCTGCTTGAGACCTAATTCGGTATTCCAGATGATGTCGGGCTTGAGCTTGTCGCGCTGGTCTTTGAGCTGCAGCTCGCGATCGACCACGAACTGCTGGCTGCGCATCGCCATGAAGACCTCGTCGACCGGGCCGAAGTCGGGCGAGACCTCCTCGACGATGCAGCCCAGCTCCTCGAAGCGGCGCGCCGCCCTGGTGCAGATCTCGCGGATGTCGGCATCGAGCTCGAAGCGGCCGCCGAAATCGGCCGTCCAGGCGACGCGCCTGGGCGCGACCGGGTTGGCGACCGCGGCGCTGAACGACACCGCCGGCGCGTCGAAGGTCATCGGGTCCTGCGGGCAGAAGCCCGCCATGGTGTCGAGGAACAGCGCCAGGTCGGGCACGTTGCGCGCCATCGGTCCCTGCACCGACTGCGGCGACCAGAGATTGTTCGAGGTGCCGCGCGTTACGCGGCCGGGCGACGGGCGGATGCCGACGGTCGAGCAGTAGGTGCCCGGCCGGCGCAGCGAGCCACCGTGGTCCGAGCCGTGCGCCAGCCAGACCTCGCCGGTCGCGACCGACACCGAGCCGCCGCCGGTCGAGCCGCCGCAGGTGAGCGAGGTGTTCCACGGATTGCGCGTGCGGCCGAACACCTCGTTGAAGGTGCTGCCGCCGGCGCCGAACTCGGGCGTGTTCGACTTGCCCATGACGATGCCGCCCTTGCGTTCGATGCGCTCGACCAGCGGATGCGATTTCGCCGGCACGTGGTTGGCGAAGATCGGCGAGCCGTAGGTGGTGCGCACGCCGGCGACGTCGGTCAGGTCCTTGATCGAGACCGGCAGGCCCGCCAGCCAGCCTGCTTCGCCAGAGGCTTCGCAGGCTGTGCCTGCCATGATCTTCTTGGCGTGATCGCGGGCGCGGTCGAGGCACAGGGTCGGCATGGCGTTCACATCGGGCTCGACTTCGGCCATGCGTTGCGCCGAGGCCTCGACCAGGTCGAGCGGGCTGATCTCCTTCTTCTTGAGTCGCGCCACCGCTTCGACAGCGGTCATCTTCCAAAGCTCGTCACGCGACATCGAGATACTCCTCCCACAGGTCGAGATGGACGGCGTCATCGGGATTGGCCGCCTCGCCCCACAGCTCGCACGCGGCGAAACGCACGGTGTACAGAATCTGCGGGTTCTCGCCTTCGAACTTAGAATTGGAATCGGGAAAGACGTGCGCGCCGTGATCGCGCTCGATCGTGCCCCGCCGGTCGCGCACGTAGCGCGGCAGTCGCGTATGGCCGGTCGGGTTGATCTCCCGGGCGCGCACCATCTGGCCCGGCGCGAAGCGCGGCTTGGCCGCAATCTCACGATGGGTCGGGCCGCCCTTCAGGATCGCCGGCATCACCTTGTCGGCGGTGAGCGGCGGCGTCGCCACCGGGACCGACGGATCGCGCTGGCCGGTCTCGAGCTCGCGCTCCGTGATGAGACCGGCGCCGAGCGCCAGCTTGATCGCCGAGGCAAGCCACTTCTCGTAGTAGCTCATGCGCACGTAGTCGGCCGGCGGCAGTGTCTCGATGCTGTGACGGCCAGCATCGACGTTCCACTTGCGCCACGCGCCCAGCCCTCGGCGCAGCGCCAGCACGCGGCCTTCCCACGGCGCATGGAAGACCGGCTCGTTGGCCTCAGGCTCGACCGGGCCGAAGCCGTGCATGCCGCCCATATCGTGCACGCCGTTCATGGCGCGGAGACCTTCGCTGTTCCGATCATGGTGTCGCGCGTCACCAGCTCTTCCAGCGCGCCGGTGCTCAGGCCTTCGGTACCAGCCGGCCGTTCGGGCAGGACGAGATATCGGATCTCGGCGGTCGAATCCCAGACGCGCACGGCGACGTCGTTGGAAACCTTGAGGCCGAAATCCTCCAGCACGCCGCGCGGATCGATCACGGCGCGCGAGCGATAGGCCGACGACTTGTACCAGACCGGCGGCAGGCCCAGGACGGGCCACGGGTAGCAGGAGCAGAGCGTGCAGACGACGAGGTTATGGATAGTCGGCGTGTTCTCGACGACGACCATGTGCTCGCCCTGCGCGCCCGAGTAGCCGAGTTCGGCGATCGCCGCCGTGGCGTCTTCCATCAGCCGCGCCTTGTAGGCGGGATCGGTCCACGCCTTGACGACGACGCGGGCGCCGTTGCGCGGGCCGATCTTGTTCTCGTAGGCGTCGATCATCACGTCGAGCGCGGCGGGATCGACCAGACCCTTCGCCACCAGCAGCGTTTCGAGGGCCTTCACCCGCAACACCGTCTCGGAGAGATGGTTGTCGTGGTCATGGTCATGATCTTTGTCAGCCATGACCCGATCCTATACCGCGAGGCCCGCCATTGTCCGCCGCCCGCCGATGAAGAGAAATCCGAGCAGCATGAAATTCAGGAGGTCGAAGGCGAGCGCAAGCTGGAAGGCCGGCCGGTAGCTCAAGGTCCAGTCGAAGATCGCGCCGCCCATCCAGCCGCCGGCTGCCATGCCGGCCATGGCGAACAGCATGACCACACCCAGCCGCCAGCCTGCGATGTTCGGTCCGTAGAGCCGGCGCAGGATCAGCGCGTAGCCCTGCACGATCGCAATGTAGGGAATGCCGTGGATCACGGCGAGGGTGTAGATCCCGGTGAGACCCTGCACAAAGACGAAGCCGGTCAGCGACACGACCTGGATCGCCGAGCACAGCAGGCTGACCTTGAGCGGGCCGATATGGTCGCTGAGGCGGCCCATGGCAAAGGTCGCGGCGACCGCCGACAGCAGGATCAGCGAGATCGCCTCCGAGCCGCGCGCCGGCGACAGGCCAAGATCGCCGCAGAACGCCACCATGTGCACGAAAGGCACCGCCATCGCTGCGCAGCAGCAGAAGCCGGCAGCCGACAGCAGCGCCATCAGGGATGACGACGGGATCGGCAGGACCGACAGGTCTTCCTTGGCGCGCGCCACCTTCGACCGCGCCATTGGCGAGGGCCGGACGTAAAAGGCGCAGAGGAACAGGAGCGTGCCGGCGACCACGCCGTAGATGACCAGCGACTGGCGCCAGCCATGGTCGGGCAGCAGCCAGCGATAAACCTGCGGCCAGGTGAAGCCCGAGATCGCCGGCCCGACCGAGATGATCGACACGGCCACGCTGCGCCGCTTGTCGAACCAGCCCTGGATATTGTTCATTGCCGGCGTGAAAGTCGCGGCGTTGCCGAGAAAGCCGAGCGGCAAGGCGTAGCCGAGGTAGAGCAGCCATTCGCTGCCGCTCACCGCCAGCCAGCCGCCGGCGAAGATCGACACGCCGGCGATCAGCAAGGGCACGCGTGGGCTGGTGCGGTCGGCCAGCCAGCCCATGAACACGCCGCCCAGGCCCATGCAGAAGAAGCCCAGCGTGTAGGC
>DASXQC010000198.1:0-6840 GCA_036493235.1 Reyranella sp. | reverse complement strand
GCGGTGTCGCTGATCGAAGAGGACGGTGTGGTGCGCGGCGTGATCGCCCGCCACAAGGGCCGCAAGGTCAGGATCGGCGCCAAGGCGGTGGTGCTGGCGTGCGGCGGCTTCGAGAGCAACGCCGAGATGCGCACACGCTATCTCGGGCCGACCTGGGATCTCGCCAAGGTGCGCGGCACGCGCTTCAACACCGGCGCCGGCATCAACATGGCGCTGGCGATCGGCGCCAAGGCGCACGGCAACTGGTCGGGCGGCCATGCCGTCGGCTGGGACATGAACGCGCCGGAGTTCGGCGACCTCGAGGTCGGCGACAACTTCCAGAAGCACTCCTACCCGCTCGGCATCATGGTGAATGCCAACGGCGTGCGCTTCGTCGACGAGGGCGCGGACTTCCGCAACTACACCTACGCCAAGTATGGCGCGGTGATCCTGTCGCAGCCGCAGCAGTTTGCCTGGCAGATCTTCGATTCAAAGGTGCTCGACAAGCTGCGCGACGAGTACCGCATCAAGCGCATGACCAAGGTCAAGGCCGACACGATCGAGGAGCTTGCGACCAAGCTCGAGGGCGTGAACCAGGAGCAGTTCCTCAAGACCATCAAGGAATGGAACGCCGCGGTGATGACCGAGGTGCCGTTCAACCCGGCGGTCAAGGACGGCCGCAGCACGCGCGGCCTTAGCGTGCCGAAGAGCCATTGGGCCAACACGATCGACCAGGGGCCGTTCGAGGCCTACGCCGTCACTTGCGGCCTCACCTTCACATTCGGCGGTCTGAAGATCACGAACGAGGGCGAGGTCGAGAGCACCGACGGCCACGTCATCCCGGGCCTGTTCGCCGCGGGCGAGCTGGTCGGCGGGCTGTTCTATCACAACTACCCGGGCGGCACGGGGCTGGTGTCCGGTGCGGTGCTGGGCAAGCTCGCGGGCGACGGCGCGGGCAAGTACGTGCAGAACAAGAACTAGCGGAGCATGGCGCGGAAGAAGGCTCTGCTCCCAAAGTCCTGGCCCGACGGTGCTGTCTTCACCGTCGGGCATTCGACCCTGCCGATCGACGACTTCGTCGCCCTGCTGCGCACCTACGACATCCAGACCGTCGCCGACATCCGCACGGTGCCGCGCTCGCGGCGCAATCCGCAGTTCAACGCCGACGCCCTGCCCCAGGCGCTGAAGGCTCATGGCATCGGCTATGTCGGCCTTCCGGGTCTCGGCGGCCTGCGCAAGACCTCGAAGGACTCGCCCAACACAGGCTGGCGCAACGACAGCTTCCGCGGCTACGCCGACTATATGCAGACACCGGCCTTCACCACAGCGCTCGATGAACTGATCGGGCTGAGCCGAAACGAGCGCATGGCGATCATGTGCGCCGAAGCCGTGCCCTGGCGCTGCCACCGGTCGCTGGTCGCCGACGCGTTGGACGTACGCGGCATTCCCGCGGTCGAGATCCTGTCGCCGACCAGCAGCCGGCTGCACAAACTCACGCCGTTCGCGCACGTTGACGGCACGCGCCTCACCTATCCGCCGCTGGACGATCCGCCGGCGTGACGACGCCGTCGGCAAGTCACTCCGGCCCGACGGCGTGCCATTCCCTGCCACGCCGGCTGGCAGTGGTTCGTTGCAGGTGGGCCAGCGTTTTCCGCCGTTCCTGCCACACTGCCCGCGCCCCGCCCCGCCCCCGCGCCGAAAGTCACGTATGGCCACCGTCCGGTGGACCGCAATGTCGCGGCCGTCATCCGGGGGAAGCCTCGAGGGGAAAGTGGGCATGGGCATGCGCACCACACTGCACCAGCCCGCGACGAATCACCTATTAAGGGCATTGGACGGTGAGTCGACGCTTGGTTCTGGCTCCTCGATCTCCCTTCCAATGCCCAAGGAACGCTCCGGTCTCGGACCTTATCCCCAGGACTGCTGCATAGATGCACGCTGCTTCGGCGGGGCAACTCGACGTTGACAGACCTACTGCAACTGTCGCACAGAGCGCCGCGATTTCCGGATCTGCCGACAAGGAGCAAGACATGCCGTTCATCACCCGCCGCCGCGCGCTCGTCGGCGGTGCCGGCGCCCTGGTGCTGCCGTCTGCCGTGCGCGCCGAGACCTATCCGAGCAGCCCAGTCACCTTCGTCGTCGGCTATGCCGCGGGGGGCAGCACGGACATCAATGCCCGCGAGCTGGCGCAGGTCATGACGCCGCTGCTCGGCCAGCAGATCATCATCGACAACAAGGGCGGTGCAGCCGGCTCGATCGGCCTGCGCGCCGTGGCGAGCGCCAAGCCGGACGGCTACTCGCTGTTCGTCGCCGTCGGCACCAACGTGATCATCAATCCGTGGGTCCAGAAGGGCATGATCGACACTGTCTCCAGCCTGGCGCCGATCTGCCAGATCACCTCCTACCAGTACGTCCTGGTGGTGAACCCGAAGGTGCCGGCCAACAACGCCGCCGAGCTGGTGGCGCTGGCCAAGAAGGAGCCCGACAAGCTGACCTATTCGTCGTCGGGCGTGGGCGGCAACAATCACCTCGCCGGCGCGCTGTTCGCAGACGCCGCCGGAATCAAGATGACGCATGTCCCCTACAAGGGCACGGCGCCGGCAGTGGCCGACGTGATCAGCGGCCAGATCACCATGAACTTCTCGTCGCTGCCGCCCGCGGTGTCGCAGATCAAGGGCGGCAACCTCAAGGCGCTGGCAGTGACCGGCGACAAGCGCGTCTCGTCGCTGCCCGACGTGCCGACGCTGAAGGAGCAGGGCATCGACGTCGTCGTGACCAGCTGGCAGGGCCTGTTCGCACCGGCCAAGACGCCGGCGGACATTCTCGACAAGCTCGAGAAGACCGCCAAGGAGGGGATGAAGAATCCGAAGTGGAAAGAGGCGCTGGACCGGGACGGTCTCGAGATGCCGCCCGACCGCTCGCGCGCGGAGTTCACCCAGTTCGTCAAGGACGAGCACACGTTCTGGGGCAAGAAGCTGAAAGAGCTCCACGTCGACATGGAGTGACGCCTCTTCCCGTCACCCTCCTCCCCGTCAAAACGCCTTCTGAGGCGCGACACGGGGGAGGATACAGGAGGGGGAAGGCCACACAGGCAAATGCCGGAAGCTTCCAGATCATGATCTCGTCCCGGCCACGTCGGGACTGAGGCTCTCCCCCTCCCTGCCTCCCCCGTATGACGGAGGAGGTGTTTGAAGCCAGACGGGTGTGTTCAGAGCTTCGCCCGTATTTCCTGCAGCACGTCGGGCGACAGCGCATCCGGCCCGCGATAGGGCTGGATGTGCAGCGCCACCATCGCGAAGGTCATCCAGATGCTGAAGCAGAACAGCACCTGGGAGATCGCGGCCGTGCGCTCGCTGGCCCGATGGATGGCGGCGATCGACAAGGCCGTCGCAATGGCGAGCATGATGCCCAGCACCCATTTCAGCCGCAGCGTTCCCTGGTAGCCGAGGGACAATCTCTCCTCGCGCGCCGAGCGCAGGTCGTCGAGCGCCTTGAGGTAGGTCGAGACGGCGAGGTCGCTGGTGCAGTCGGCGCCTGCACCCGGACCCTTGCACTGGCTGGCGATGGCCCAGATAGCGGCGCTGAGCGAGTCCAGCGCCGCCGTTGCCTCCGGAGACGCCGACTCGTTGTAGCGCCTGGTCCATTCGTCATCGAGCACCGCTGTCACATAGGCCTTCAGGCCGGCCTGCATCTGCTGCTTGGCCGCTGCGGGACCGATCGGGACTGTCGCGGCCCGGGCGAGCGCGGTGTGCTCGTTCACCAGCGAGGCGCGCGCAAGCGAGATGTTCTGCCACGCCGCCGAGGCCATGAATGCCAGGAGGAACGCGAACAGGATCGCCGGCAGGGCCATGAACGGCGGCGCCATCGGCGCCTTCAGCAGGGAGTCGAACAGGCGGAGGCGAAACACCACGAAGTGGCCGACCAGGCCGATGCCGACGGCCCACACCAACGTCGCGATCAGCGGCGCGTACGGAAACGGGAAAATTTCGTAGAGCATTGCCCCCTCAACTCGTTGAGGCGACGTTACTCAAGACGTCGCCTCCGGGTCGAGGGCTAAAGCCCCGCGTCCGATCAGCGCTTGGGCACCATGCAAAAGCCCTGCGCTTCGACGCCGAGTGTCGGATTGAACTTCGAGCGGAAGTTCTCGAAGGCGATCGCGGCGGTCAGCTCGACGATCTGCGGCTCGGTGAAATGCTGCTTCACCCTGGCGAACAGCGCGTCGTCTACCTGCCGGTCGGTGTAGGTGATCGCCTCGGCATAGTCGAGCGCGACGCGCTCGGCTTCGCTGAAGAGCTTGCTGTCGCGCCAGGCGAGCAGCTCGCCGAGCTTGTCCAGGCCGCCCTCAGTCTTTTCCGCGGCACGCGCGGCATTGATGTCCATTCAAAAGGGACAGCCGTTGATGGTAGCCACGCGCGTGTAGATCAGCGGCAGCATGCCCATCGGCAGCTGGCCGGACTGCTCGATCGCCTGGCCCATCGCGCCGGCGGCGCGCAGGATCGGCGGGCAGTGCGCCAGGATCTTGGTCGGATTCAACAGGTCGCCGAACAGCTCGCGCTGCTTGTCGAACACCGGCTTGAGGGTCGGATCGCCGCGGTCGTCGGTGATCTCACTGATGCGGGGCATGTCGTTGTCTCCTTCGGGGGAGCGGGATGACAGCCTGGATCGGCCGGCCCGCGCGACCGAATTTTTCTCGTGCCTGCCCTCGCAGGAGTGCGGTTGGTCAGTTGCCCGCCTTATCCATCCATCCGCGGACCTGCGGCTCGTCCAGCCAGGCCCGCGCAGCCGCCTGGTCGCTGAAGAACTGCATGGGACGATCTGGCACGGCCAGGATGCCCAGCATGCGCGCGAACTGATCGTACTTGTCGCGCGGCATGATGATCGCCAGCGGGCCCGTCAGCCCGAGCTGCTGCATGCCGCGCATCCGCGCCGCCAGGGACATGATGTCGTCCGAGCTCATGAGGGGCTCGCCACGACTGCCGTCGAAGAGCTTGCGATAGTTTCCGGCTCCTGCGCCGGCAATGGCGTCGAGGTATGATTCCATCTCATCCCTGCGCACGCCGCCCTCGGCCACGCCCGTCACCAGCCGCTCGCGCGAATCGATCACCCAATGCAAAGGCATCCCGAGCACACCCCATCCCTGGACCGATCTTATCAGCCCCCGGGCCTGCCCCAAGCCCTACCTTTGTCGATTGGGACAAGTTCCACTTGGTCATGGTCTTGCGCTGGGCGCGCGCCAAAGACATCTAAACGGAATGCGCTTCTAGAACCCCAGCGCCTTGGCCTGCACGACGCTCTCGAGCCCGGCGATCTTGGCGGTGAGTTCCGGCGACAGCGGCTGGTCGACCTGGACCAGGGCGATCGCCGAGCCGCCCGGCTTGTCGCGGCCGAGATGGAAGGTCGCGATGTTGACCTTGCTCTCGCCCAGCAGCGTGCCCAGCCGGCCGATGAAGCCCGGCTTGTCGTCGTTGGTGATGTAGAGCATGTGCGGGGCGAACTCGGCCTCGATCTCGATGCCCTTGATCTCGACGATTCGCGGATGTTTGCCACCGAACAAAGTGCCGGTGATCGAGCGTGTGTACTTGTCGGTCGTGACCGAGATGCGGATCATCGACGTGTAGTCGGTGTCGCGCTCGTGCTTGACCTCGGCGACCTCGATGCCGCGCTCGCGGGCGATCACCGGCGCGTTCACAAGATTCACCGTGTCGAGCTGCGGCCGCAGCACGCCGGTCAGCGCCATCTGGGTCAGCGGCTTGACGTTGAGCGCCGCCACCTGACCCTCGTACTCGATCGCCACTGCCTTGACGTCGGTGTCGGTGAGCTGGCCCGCGAACGAGCCGAGCTTCTCGGCGAGATCGAGGTACGGTGCCAGCCGCGGGGCGTCCTCGGCCGAGACGTTGGGCATGTTGAGCGAGTTCTGGATCGCCCCGGTCAGCAGGTAGTCCGCCATCTGCTCGGCGACCTGCAGCGCCACGTTCTCCTGCGCCTCGACGGTCGCCGCGCCGAGATGCGGCGTGCAGACCAGGTTGGGCGCGCCGAACAGAACGTTGGCCTTGGCCGGCTCCTCGGTGAAGACGTCGAAGCCCGCGCCGGCGATGTGGCCCGACACCAGCAGGTCGCGCACCGCCAGTTCGTCGACCAGGCCGCCGCGCGCGCAGTTGACGATGCGCACGCCCTTCTTGGTCTTCATCAGGTTGGCGCGAGAGAGGATGTTCCTGGTCTGCTCGGTGAGCGGCGTGTGCACGGTGATGAAGTCGGCGCGCGGCAGAAGCTGCTCGAGCGTCACCTTCTCGACGCCGAGCGCCGCCGCTCGTTCCTCGCTCAGGAACGGATCGTAGGCGATGACGCGCATCTTGAGGCCGACCGCGCGCTCGGCGACGATCGAGCCGATGTTGCCACAGCCGATCAGGCCCAGCGTCTTGAAGCTGAGCTCGGCGCCCATGAAGCGGTTCTTCTCCCACTTGCCGGCCTGGGTCGAGGCGTTGGCGTCCGGCACCTGGCGGGCGACCGCGAACATCAGCGCGATCGCGTGCTCGGCCGTGGTGATGGCGTTGCCGAACGGCGTGTTCATCACCACGACGCCGTGCGCCGTCGCCGACTTGATGTCGACGTTGTCGACGCCGATGCCGGCGCGGCCCACGACCTTGAGCTTCTTCGCTTCCGCGAGCACCTCGGCCGTGACCTTGGTGGCCGAGCGGATGGCGAGCCCCTCGTAGTTGCCGATGATGGCGCGCAGCTCGGCGGGCTTCAGGCCGGGCTTGAAGTCGACGTCGCAGCCGCGCTCGGTGAAGATCTCGACGGCGCGCGGAGAAAGCTCGTCGGAGATGAGAACCTTGGGTTTAGCCATTTCAGACTCCGTCTTGT
>DASXQC010000197.1:0-4719 GCA_036493235.1 Reyranella sp. | reverse complement strand
GTCGATCGCGCCATTGCTTCTATCCTCGCCGAGGCCGGCAAGATCGACGTGCTGGTCAACAACGCTGGCATTGCGTCGGTCGGTGTGACCGAAGCCTTCACGGCCGATCAGGCGAAGGCGATCTTCGACACCAACGTCATCGGGCTCCTCCGCGTTACGCGGGCAGCGCTGCCTTCGATGCGTCGGGAGCGCGACGGCCTCATCATCAACATGGGCTCGGTCCTCGGCCGGGTGACGTTCCCCTTCGTCGGCATCTACGGCGCGAGCAAGATGGCGATCGAGGCTTTGACCGACAGCCTGCGGCTGGAGGTCTCCCAACTCGGCATAGACGTGGTGGAAGTTCAGCCCGGCGCTTACCCGACAAGCTTGTACTCGAGCATCCAGAGGCCTGCCGACGTCGACATCACGAAGTCCTACGGCGAGGTCGGCCAGATTCCCGACGCCATTCACAAGACCTTCACGTCGATGTTGCAGGGCAAGGACGCTCCGAAGCCTCACGACGTTGCCGAGGCCATCGCCAAGCTCGTCGGCCAGGCGAAGGGCAGTCGCCCCGCCCGCACGGTGGTGGGCATGTCGTTCGGTACCGACAAGATCAATGCCGACATCGCGCCCGTCCAGAAGGCCGTCGTTGGCGGTCTGGGTCTCGGGCATCTCGAAGAACTCGCGTGATGGATCGTTCCGGATATCGCCAAAGCTCAACAAGGAGAACTCAAATGCCTCTGTGGCACATTTACTGTCCGGAAAATGCGTACTCGGCCGACGACAAGGACGCGCTTGCGACGCATATCACGGATCTCTATGCCGATGTCGGCTTGCCCCGGTTCTATGCAAGCGTCGTTTTTCACGAGTTGCCGAAGGACTCGTTCTTTGTCGGCGGAAGAACAGCGAACGATTTTGTCAGGATCTGGATCGATCAGATTGCTCGCACAACGGCTCCCGAGCGGCGAGCCCGCACTCGGCCTGGTCCTCGTGGTAGGCTGCGTCGGCTTCGGCAGATAGTCGAGATCAGCGAGCGCTTGGCGTGGCGGGTGCTTGGCTGTGTCCGCCTCATCTGCTCGGCCATGCGGCTGGGCCGGGACGCAGCTTGCGGCGGGCTTGGCATCCCGCAGCTCGTGCCGGCGACCGCGGTCGACGTCGTGTTGGTGCAAGCCCCCATGGTGTGCCTGCCCGATCGGCCTGTCTCAAAATCAGGTTTTCTCACGGAAGTGTTGGTTCGAGTCCGACCGGGGGCGCCACCTCTAAGACACAAGCAAATCAGCCCTTTATAGGGGGGCACGGTATGTTCCTCTCAAATCGGCTCGACTAACGTTACCGCCCCTTCCAGCGCGGCGCTCTCTTCTCAATGAAGGCCTTTATCCCTTCGATGCGATCTTCGGCGAAATAGGGGTTCACGCCCTCGTTCAGGCGAAGCGCGGCGGAAACCGGCAATCCGGATGCCTTGGAAGCCGTTTCCTTCATGCGGCGGACCGTGACCGGGGCGTTGCCGGCAATCTGAGTGGCCCAAGCCAGCGCTTCCTCCAGCGCCTTCCCTTTGGGAACGACCTTGTTGAGGAAGCCGATACGCTCGGCGTGACGGGCGTCGATATTTTCCGACCTGAACATCAGATCGAGGGCGTGAGCCCGGGGAATGGCCCGGGGGAGCATGACCGTCGCGAAATGTGCGCCCATGCCCCGCTTGGCCTCGGTTAGCCCGAAGATGGCATGCTCCTCCGCGATGCGTATATCGCAGGCCAGCGCCAACTCGAATCCGCCGGCCACCGCCGCACCGTTGATGGCAGCGATCACCGGTTTGTAGGTTTCGTAGATCACCTCGAAAACGAACCGTTGCCTCGCCGACATGAGATAGACGAACTTCTTGCCGGCCTCGTCGGCCTCCCGCCTGGCCTTGAGGTCGGCGCCGCCGCTGAAGGCCCGGTCCCCTGCGCCGGTGACGACGATCGCCCGCACTTCGGGGTCGGCTCCCGCGTCGACGAAGGCATCGATGAGTGCCGACATGAGCTCAGGCGACAGAGCGTTCGCGCGATGCGGTCGATTGAGCGTGAGCAGGCGAACGTGGCCTCGATCTTCGATGAGCAGGTCCTTCACGTCTTCCGTCGACGGTCCCTGCTGCGCCTTCTCTGGATCGCTCAAGGCATTGCTCCTCCGGTTGCTTCGCTCAACAGGGCGTCACGGGTTTCATCCACGCTCGGGCTGTCGACCGACAGGCCGCGTCGGGAAATCGTGGACCACGACCTCCTCCGTTGCCGTGTCCAGCACGGCGCAGCTCAACTGGCCGCCATTGCGCGGGTCGCGGGCATCGCCGGCCGAGCCGGGATTGACCACCAGCACCCGACCGACGCGGCGGACGACCTGCCGGTGCGTATGGCCGTAGAGCACGATATCGGCGTCGGCCTCGCCAAAGCGTTGCAGCTCCGAGCTATGAGGCAGCACATAGCTGCCGCGCGGCTCCCACGGCGTCGAGTGCACCATGAGGATACGCTTGCCGTCGATCCGCAACTCGTGCCGATGGGGTCGCTCGGCGAGCCAATCGAGCAATGACCGGTCGATCTCCGGTCGGGAGCGCGCCCGCTCGCCGGCCGCACCGAGGAAGACCTCCTCGTGATTGCCGAGGATGGTGAGCGCGTCGAGCGCACGCAGCCGGCCGACCACCTCATTCGAGAAGCTGTACTCGTAGATGCTGTCGCCGAGACACAGCAACGCATCGATCGGGCCCATGATCTCCAGCGCCCGATCGAGGCCATCGATGTTGCAGTGCAGGTCGGAGACGATACCGAGCTTCACCAGAAGCCTAGGCCGACGCCGGCAGCGGCAGGTCGAGCGACGTGGTGCGGCGCAGCTCGCGGCGGTGGGTCTTGTCATCGAACGGCCGGGCGCGATGCATGGTGCAGCGATTGTCCCAGATCACGAAATCATGCGGCCGCCAGACGTGGCGATAGAGGAATTGCGGCTGCGTGGCATGGACGGTCAGGTCGTGCAGCAGCAGCCGACCCTCGGGCACCGGCCAGTCGATGACATGAGCGGCGTGCGAGGCGAGGTAAAGGGCACGGCGGCCGGAGCCCGGGATGGTGCGGACCAGCGGATGGACGGCGCCCTTCAGCTTGTCCTGCTCGTCCGCGCTGAAGTCGAAGCCGAGGACGTGGCGCGAATAGACGATGGAATGATAGACGCGCAGCCCTTGGATCGAGGCGCGGGTCTCCTCGTCGAGCGCATCGTAGGCGGCGCGCATGTCGGCGAACTCCGTATCGGCCTGCACCGGCGGCACCACCCGCGCCGACAGCATCGAATAGCGGCCGGCCGGATCGACAAACGAAGCATCGGTGTGCCACAGCCGGTTGGCGACCGCGGAGGCGCGCTTGCGGTCGTTGGCGTCGCGGATCTTGCCGTCCTGGGCGTCGTTGGAGACGTCGGCCAGCGCCTCGTTGCCGAACCGGTTGCCGCTGATGGCCGCGGAGGACGTCCGGGCATGCAGTGTGCCGTCGAACCGCTGGGCGAAGTCGAGCTGCTCCTGGTTGGTGAAATCCTGATCGCGGAACACCAGCACGGCGTACCTGTCCATGCCGGCGCGGATTGCCTCCAGCGAGGAGCGGTCATGCACCCGGCGCAGGTCGATCGGGCCCACTTCGCCGGCGAAGACGCCCGTATTCGCCGGCGTGATGGTGACGGTCATGGGGCGGCCGTTGCAGACGCGCCGGCGCGGCCGATCTCGGCATCCCAGGGACCGGGGAAGCGACCGTTCCCGGTCTTCTCGCGCGTGAACACGTTGTAGTCGACCGGCCACTCGGCGCGCGGCATCTCGTAGAACACTTCGACGCCGTTGCCGTCGGGATCGCGCAGGTAGATGCCGAGCGAGATGCCGTGGTCGGAGATGTGGTCTATCGGCTGTCCCTTGGCCTTGATCCTCTCATAGAACTCCTTGAGGTCGTCGAGACTTTCAAGGCGCCAGGCCATGTGGTTCAGTCCGACCTGACGCTTCGACTGCAGGGGCGCGTCCTCGCCCAATTGCATCAGCGCCACCTCGTGCGACTGTTCCTCGTCGGCCGTCAGAAAGGCGGCCCAGCCCGGCCGGTATTCGTAGACGTGAAGGCCGAGCAGATCCTCGTACCATTGCTTCGACCGCTCGACGTTGCGGACGTAGACATTGACGTGCTGCAGATACATCGGGCGCTTTGCCATGCTGTCCTCCCGTTGCCAGTATGAATGGTAGGGGTCGGAATCGATCGCGGCAATATAATGAAGAGGCAAGGAACCGGCGTCGCTCCGCGGCGCCTCTGGGAGGTCATGGGCTATGGAGATTTCTGGCAAGACAGCCATCGTCACCGGTGCCGCCTCGGGGATCGGCCTCAGCATCGCCACGGCACTGGCCGAAGCGGGCGCGAACGTGGTGATGGCGGACATCGAGAAGGACGCCGTGGAGCAGGCGGCGCACCAGTTGACCGGCACCAACAAGCAGGTGCTGCCGGTCAGGATCGACGTCACCCAGGAGCAGTCGGTGATCGACGCGCTGGCCGAGGCCGAGCGCCGTTTCGGCAAGCTCCACATCGCTTGCAATAATGCTGGCATACCGATGCACGGCACCCGGCTGGTCGACGTGCCGGTGGCCGACTGGGCCTTCGTCATCGGCGTCAATGTCTGGGGCGTCATCCACGGCATCCGCCACTTCGTGCCGGCGATCCTGAAGCACGGCGAGGGCGGACATGTCGTCAACACCGCCTCGGTCGC
>DASXQC010000196.1:0-6625 GCA_036493235.1 Reyranella sp. | reverse complement strand
TGCGCAAGGCCGCACGGCGCACCCACGACGCCATCTACAGCGCTCTCGCCGAGCTACTGCCTACCGTCCAGCCCAGCGAGTGTGCCAACTACTTCGCAAAAGCAGGATACGATCGAACTTAGAATCATCCCGCTCTAGCTCAGATTTCCTCCCTACGCGTAGCGTGGGAGGTGGCGCGGTAATCCGCGACGGAGGGGTCAAAGGCCCCAGTCTACGCCCCATGACCCCTCCGTCGGCGTAAGACGCCGACACCTCCCCGCGCTTCGCGCAGGGAGGAAACTAGGTTCGAAGACGAGCCACGTAGAAGCCGTCCAATCCGCCGCGCTCGGGCCACATGGAGGGAAGGGTGCGGATATCGCCGTTGGGCGAGATGGCTTCGGTGAGGCCCGGCAGCTCGGCAGGCTGGACCGGTACCAGCGTCACCTGAGGCAGGCGGGCCAGCAATGCGTCGATGCGCGCCGGCCCTTCTTCCTCCTCCAGCGAGCAGACGGCGTAGACCAGCGTGCCGCCAGGCTTCAGCAGCTCGAGCGCATGCACCAGCAGGCGGTCCTGCGTCAGGGTGAGGCGGCTCACGTCGTCGCTGTCCTTGAGCCAGGCGATGTCGGGATGGCGACGCAGGGTGCCGGTGCCGGAGCAGGGGGCGTCGAGCAGGACGGCGTCGAACTTCTCCACCGGCGTCCATTTGCCGGCGTCCGCGGTCACCAGTTCGGCGGTCATGCCGGCGCGCGCGAGATTGTCGCTCAGCCGGCCGATCCGGCGGGCCGAAACGTCGACAGCGGTCACGCGCGCGCCGGCTGCGCAAAGCTGCAGGGTCTTGCCGCCGGGTGCGGCACACAGGTCGGCCACCCGTTGGCCGACGACGTCGCCCAGCAGGCGGACGGGAAGTGTCGCGGCGGCATCCTGCACCCACCACGCGCCCTCGGCGAAGCCCGGCAGCTCGCCGATCGCTCCGCCGGCGCGGCGGCGCAGGGTGCCGATCGGCAGCTTCTCGGCGTCGAGCTGTCCGGCCCAGAAGTCGGCGTCGCTGCGCGGCGTCAGGTCGAGCGGCGCCTCGATCAGGTGCGCGGCGGCGATGGCGCGTGTGGTCTCCTCGCCGTAGGTCGCGACCCAGCTCTCCCACAGCCATTGCGGCGTGTTGAGCCGCGCCGGGTCGCGATCGCCCAGCATTGCCACGCCCTCGCGCGCGACACGGCGCAGCACAGCGTTGGTCAGGCCCTTGATATGGGGAAGACGGTTTTGCGCCAGCGCGACGGAGGTATCGACCGCGGCATGCGGCGGCGTGCCGAGGAAGATCAGTTGCGCCGCGCCCAGTCGCAGGATCTGGCGACCGATCGCGTTGGCGCCTTCGAGCGGCCGCTCGATCATCGCGCCCAGAACGGTGTCGATCTCGCCCAGCCGCCGCAAGGTGGTGGCGAGCAGCAGGCGCACGAAGGCCCGATCGCGCGGGTCGAGCGCGGGGAAGCCCGGATGGCGGGCCAGGGCGTCGTCGAGCGGCTGGCCCTTGTCGAGACAGGCGACCAGCACGTCGAGCGCAATCCTGCGAGAATCTTCCATTTCGTTGCGGCCTATAAACCCGGTATGTTTGGACCGCAAACGAATTGGGAGGAAAGAAGCTCATGAAGAAGCTTGCAGCGGCCACGTTGGGGGCAGCGCTTGCTGCCGGCCTGCTGGCCGTCCCCGCGGTTACGCCCGCGATGGCCCAGGACAAGACGGTCGACCTCAAGATCTCGATCTGGCTGCCGCCCGCCCATCCGCTGATCCCGTCCACCAAGGCCTGGGCCGAAGACATCACCAAGGAATCCGGCGGCACCATCAAGACGGCGATCTTCCCGTCCGAGCAACTCGGCAAGGCGTTCGATCACTACGACATGGCGCGCGATGGCATCGCCGACATCACCTACGTCAATCCGGGCTACCAGCCCGGCCGATTTCCGATCATCTCGGCAGGGCAGCTCCCGTTCATGTTCTCGGACGCCAAGAAGGGAACGGCGGCGCTCGACACGTGGTACCGCAAGTATGCCGCGACCGAGATGAAGGACACGCACTTCTGCTTCGCCTTCATGCTCGAGCCGGGCGGCTATCACGGCCGCAAGAAGATCGTGATGCCCGAGGATCTCAAGGGGGTGAAGATCCGCCCGCCCCAGAGCACGATCGGCCAGATGGTGACGATGCTGGGCGGCACCAACGTGCAGGCCTCCGCCCCCGAGGCCCGCGACGTGCTGGAGCGCGGTGTGGCCGACGGCATCTTTTTCCCGTGGGGCTCGATGTTCCTGTTCGGCCTCGACAAGGTGACCAAGTATTCGATGGACGTGCCGCTCTTCACGGCCGTCTTCACCTATTCGATGAACAAGGCCAAGTACGACGCCATGTCGCCGGCGCAGAAGAAAGTCATCGACGACCATTGCACCACCGAGTGGGCGGTCAAGGTCGCCTCGCCCTTCGCCGACTTCGAGAAGGCGGGCCGGCCCAAGATGATGGCCTTGTCCGGCCATGAGGTCTACCCGCTGACGCCCGACCAGCTGAAGGCCTGGAAAGATGTGGCCGCGCCGCTGCAGAAGCAGTGGGCCGACGCCGTCACCAAGGCCGGCGGCAACGCCGACCAGATCTACAAGGAGCTGCAGGACAGCATCGCGAAGAACGGCGCCGGTCTGTAATGGGTCAGCGCCCTGCAGCGAGGGCGTCATGAAGCGTGGCGTGATGGACCGCATCATCGACACGATCGAGGCGGTTGCCGCCGTGTTCGTGGGGCTGGTGGCGGCCGACATCTTCCTCTCGGTGGTGCTGCGGCGGTTCTTCAGCCTGCAGATCCCGGACGCCTACGACTTCGGCAGCATGCTGCTGGGCATCCTGATCTTCTGGGGCATTGCCGCGACCTCCTACAGGGGCACCCACATCACGGTCGACCTGGTGTGGGCGCAGGCCAATCCGCGCTGGAAGCGGAACATCGACATCTTCGCCACGCTGGTCCTTCTGTTCGTGGTGACCGTCCAGACCTACACGCTGTTCGACAAGGTGGCGACGACCTGGCGGGACCACGTGCTGACCTTCGATCTCGGCCTGCCGACCTGGCCGTTCTTCGCCGTGGCCTGGATCGGCGACGTTTCGGCAGTGATGCTGATCGCGATCCGCACCTATCGCCTGATCTTCCATCCGGAAGACATCCACGACGTGAAGTCTGCCACGTGAGTATCACAGAGTGAGTGCCGATCTCGTCGCCATCCTGGGCTTCGTCGTCCTGTTCACGCTGATGATGCTGCGCGTGCCGGTCGGCATGGCGATGGGCCTAGTCGGCGTCTCCGGCTATGCCTACCTGACCGGCGGCGTGCCGGCGCTGAAGCTGGTCGGCCAGACTTCGATGCGTACAGTCACGAGCTACCAGTTCGGCGTCATCCCGATGTTCCTGCTGATGGGCGCGTTCGTCTCGGCGTCGGGCGTGAGCCGCGAACTGTTCCGCGCCGCCAACACCTTCGTCGGCCATCGCAAGGGCGGGCTGGGGCTCGCCACCATCGTCTCGTGCGGCGCGTTCGCCGCGATCTCCGGTTCGTCGGTCGCGACCGCAGCGACCTTCTCGACCGTCGCCTATCCCGAAATGCGCCGCTACGGCTATCCGCAAAGCTTCTCGGCCGGCGTGATCGCGGCCGGCGGCACGCTGGGCGCCATGCTGCCGCCCTCGACGGTGCTGGCGGTCTACGGCCTGATCACCCAGCAGGACATCGGCAAGCTCTTCCAGGCCGGCATCATTCCCGGCCTGCTGGCGATGACGATGTACATGATCACCATCGCCATCATCTGCCGGGTAAAGCCCGACCTGCTGCCGACCGTGCCGAAGGCCTCGTGGCCCGAGCGCCTCGCCGGCCTGAAGGACGTGTGGGCGCCGCTGCTGTTGTTCTTCCTGGTGATCGGCGGGCTCTATGGCGGCGTGTTCACGCCGACCGAGGCGGGCGGCGTCGGTGCCTCGGGCGCGTTCCTGCTCGGCGTGGCGCGTCGTCGGCTCGACCGCAATAAGATCCGCGCCTCGCTGCTGCAGGCCACCCGGACGGCGGCAGCGGTCTTCACTGTGCTGATCGGCGCGCTGCTGTTCGGCTACTTCCTCACCATCACCCAGGTGCCGCAGAAAGTGACCGAGTTTCTGACCGGGCTCGGCATCGGTACTTACGGCGTGCTCGCACTGATCATGCTGATGTATCTGGTGCTGGGCTGCCTGATGGACGCCATGGCGATGATCATCCTGACGGTGCCGATAATCTTCCCGCTGATCACCCAGCTCGGCTTCGACCCGGTGTGGTTCGGCGTGATCATCGTCATGACCGTCGAACTGGGCCTGATCCATCCGCCGGTCGGCATGAACGTGTTCGTCATCAAGAGCGTGATCCACGACGTCACGTTTTCGTCGATTTTCAAGGGCGTACTGCCGTTCATCGCGACCGACATCTTGCGCCTGATCATCCTCATCGCATTTCCCGTCATAGCACTCTGGCTGCCCAACCATCTGTGAGTTTACTGTGCGGGTGGGCCTGAAAGGAATTCCTCCCGTATGCGAAAAGTAGGCAGCTTCATCGCCGACTGGTGGCGGCTCGTCGTCCCCTACTTCAAGTCGGAGGACTGGCCCTATGCGATCCCGCTGCTGATCGGTGCGATCGCGCTCACCTTCACCGGCGTCGGGCTGGAGGTGATGTTCAACGAATGGAACCGCCGTTTCTACGACAGCATCCAGAACAAAAACGAAGCCGTCTTCTGGCGCGAGATCGTCTTCTTCTCGGTCCTCGCCGTCTTCTACATCCTGAACTTCGTGGCGCGCGCGGTGGTGAGCCCGTATCTCCGGCTGCGCTGGCGGCGGTGGCTCACGAACCACTACCTTGCACACTGGCTGCATGGCCGCGGCTACTACCGCATCGAGCTGCAGCGCACGGTCGACAACGCCGACCAGCGCATCGCCGAGGACCTGCGCCAGCTCGGTGAATACACAATGTCGCTATTGCTGGGCCTGCTCGGTTCGGTGGCGACGCTGGTCTCCTTCCTGTTCATCCTGTGGGAGTTGAGCGGGCCGCTGCCGCTCGGCTTCATCGGCATCGACGCGACGATCCCGGGCTACATGGCGTGGGTGGCGCTGATCTATGCCTTCGTCGGCACGTTCCTTGCGAACCTGGTGGGCCGGCGTCTGATCAACCTCAACTTCATGCGGCAGCGCTACGAGGCGAATTTCCGGTTCGGCCTCGTGCGGGTGCGCGAGAACGCCGAAGGCATCGCCCTCTATAACGGCGAGCAGCGAGAGGCCGATGCGCTGAACCTGAGCTTCGCCGACATCTTCAGGAACGGCTGGCAGGTGCTGTTCACCCAGGCGCAGCTCGCCTTCTACCAGTCGGGCTACGCCCAGCTTGCGATCATCTTTCCCTATGTCGTGACCGCGCCGCGCTTCTTCGCCGGCGTGATCACCTTCGGCGTGATGACCCAGACCGCCTCGGCGTTCGGCCAGGTGCAGTCGGCGCTGTCATTCTTCATCGACAACTACACCTCGCTGGCCGAGCTGCGTGCGGTGATGGACCGTCTCAAGGGCCTGCAGCACGCGACCGACGACAAGCCCGAGGTCACGCTCGACGTGGTGCCTGAGGCGCGCGCCGACGTCCATGCCGAGGCCCTGACGCTCTCCCTGCCGGACGGGCAGGCGCTGCTGAAGGACGCGGTGATCGACCTGCCCAAGGGCAGGGCGACGCTGATCTCCGGCGTCAGCGGTTCGGGCAAGAGCACGCTGTTCCGCGCGCTGGCCGGCATCTGGCCGTTCGGCCGCGGCCACGTGACTATCCCGGCCGGCGCCCGTGTGCTGTTCCTGCCGCAGAAGCCCTACATCCCGATCGGCACGCTGCGCGAGGCGCTCAAGTATCCCGACGAGAAGTCGACCGCGACCGATGCGGAGATCGTCGACGCGCTGACGGCGGCGCAGCTCGGCCATCTCGTGCCGCGGCTCGACGAGGAGGCGCACTGGAGCAACATCCTGTCGGGCGGCGAGCAGCAGCGCGTGGCCGCGGCGCGCGCCCTGGTGTTCAAGCCCGACTGGCTGTTCATGGACGAGGCGACCGCGTCGCTCGACGACGAGTCCGAGGCTGCGATCTACACGGCGCTCAAGCAGCGCCTGCCGACCACGACCATGGTCTCGATCGGCCATCGCCCGACCTTGCGGCAATGGCACGACCGGCGGCTCGAGCTGCAGCGCAAGCCCGGCGAGACCGGGCGGCTGGCCGAGGTAGCGGCCACGTAGGAGGAGGAAGCCATGAGCAAGCATGTTCCCGACACCGCCGAGGCCAATGCCGGCCTCGCTACCGGCCGCGAGGCGTCGCGGCGCGACCACCAGCCGTACGACATCCGGCACATGGACGATGTCGAGTGGGAGACGATCCGCTGGCCGGGCGAGACCGGCAAGATGCTGTTCCATCCGCGGCCGGAGCGGCCGACCGAGCCCAACGCCGGCATCCTGCGGCTCGAGCCCGGGGCGTTCCATCCCGAGCACTATCACGGCTTTGCGCAGGTCTGGTACGTCCTGAAGGGCGAGTTCCGGATCGGCGGCACGCTCTGCACGCCGGGCGCGATGCTTTATCATCCCGACCCGCACTTCGAGGGCGAGTTCCATACC
>DASXQC010000195.1:0-3038 GCA_036493235.1 Reyranella sp. | reverse complement strand
ACTCCTTGATGACGTAGCCCTTGTAGCCGAGGCAGATGACGAACTCGGAAATGCCGTGCGCCGAGTAGATCTTCATGATGTGCCATAGGATCGGACGGGCCGCCGATCTCCACCATCGGTTTGGGACGCACCACGGTCTCTTCAGTGAGCCGCGTCCCCAGGCCACCAGCCAGAATTACCGCCTTCATTGTCCCAAGCGCTCCACCTGACCACCGCCACCCGCCCAGCCCCATACGGCATGCGTGATTGCCGCGGCAAGAATTGCCACTGCCGGCCATGATCTGCACGCATACGAAGGGCGGACAACCCCAAAAAGGCCGCTTGTGCTGCCTCGATGCCGGGCGGTCTTGAGTGCCGGTCAGCGCCTAAGGTAGATTGCCCGTGTTGAGTGGGGGTCCGGGATGGGGCGCCAGGGGCGCGGGATGAAGAACTCGAGCTACTCATTCGTCGAAGACGGATTCAGGTCGGCTGGCCCGTTCTTTGATCCGGCGAAGACTCGCGAGCTGCATCGCCAGGCGCTGAATAGCCGCAACTTCCGGGAAATATTCCTCGACGAAGCCGACTTCCGGGCGGCGCCGAAATTTACCGGCGTCAACCCGCGGCCCGGCCGCAATCTCTTGGAGAAGCTTGAGTCGAATTTCATCTTCGGCGACGAGCGCTTCCGGGCGGAAATGTCGAAGGTGCTGGGCCCGCGCTGGCGGATCCTGGATTACAAGTTCGTTATGGGCGTGCCGGACGAGTACCTGCCGCAATGGGTGAAGGACGACTGCAAGGATCGCTTCGTCGCCAATCTCGGCTGCTACGTGAAGGAGCAGTATCGCGACTTCACTTACTTCCGCGGCATCGACTTCCACCAGGACATCATCGACTTTCCCGATCGCGAGTCGGACTTCATCACCGCGTACATCTATCTCGACGACGTGGCATCCAACTGCTCACCGCTCTATGTGCTGCCCAGGAGCCACGAGCTCGGCGCCTCGGTCTTTCCGCACAAGATCGAGAAGGATACGACCGGCAATTTCGGCTACGAGAACGACTTCGGCGGCAAAGGCTCCTACGAATGCCTGCAGCTCACCGGCCCCGCCGGCTCGCTCTACTACTGGCACGCCGACACGCTGCACGGCACCCAGCCGCATGTCGACGAGCAGCCGCGCATCTCGGTGCGCATCCTCGCCGAGAAGAACGCCAAGGCCGCCTCGGACTGCGAGATCGACGAGGCCAATGCCCGCCTGAGCGGCCCGCTGTCGCTGACCAAGACGCGCCACGATCTCGACGAGCGCGGCAATGCGGCGATCACCGGCAACAAGATCAACAAACTGGTCTAGGGACGGCGATGTCCGACCTCGACATCGGCTTCAGTCGGCTGGACGAATCGCAGCTTGAGCAGGTGCGCACCTGGCGCAACAGCCCCGACGTCGCCCGCTTCATGTACACTGACGAAATGATCGCGCCGGCTCAGCATCGAGCCTGGTTCGACCGGATCAGTCGCGATCCTTCGGCCAGCTACTGGGTCATCGAGCTCGACGGCCATCCGGTCGGTCTCGCCAATGTCGTCGACCTCGATTTCAAGAAGAACAGCGCATCGTGGGCCTTCTACATCGCCGACCCTCGCACGCGCGGCAAAGGCGTCGGCCAGTACGTCGAATTCTGCGTGCTCAACTGCGTGTTCGAATACTGGAACATCGGCACGCTGAATTGTCAGGTGCTGGAGAGCAATCCCGACGTCACCGCGCTGCATCTCGGCGTCGGCTTCAAGGAGACGCAGCGCATCCCGGCGCGGGTCGTGCGCGACGGCCAGCCGATCGACGCCTTCGCCTACGCGATGCCGCGCGGGGAATGGCTGGGCGGCAACCGCGGCAAGCTCGAGGCGCGTGTGCGGGCCAGGGGCCGCGAGCCAATACCGCTGCTTGCCGAGCTCGAGGCAGCCGAGGTCGAGAGCGGCGCCTCGCCGCGCACCGCCGCGATGCGCAGCTGATGACGGGACTGGTCAGCACGGTCCGCCGCAAGATCCGGCGCCTGGGCGAGTTCGCCAGCTTCCGCGGCGTGATGTTCTTCGCCCAACGCCGCGTCCTGGGCCCGGAAGCCCGCGAGCGGGTGGCGCGCTTCGTGGCGCGCTTCCTGCCACGGCCGATCAGCGCGAGCGACACGCCGAGCAAGGCCGCGGCCGCGCTGGCTGACGAGGGCGTCGCGATGCTGGATGAGGTCTTGGCGCCGCGGATGGTCGAGGAGATGCGCGACTATCTCAGTCGGCAGCGCGTCTATGCACCCTATCTCGAGAACCAGCCCGAGCTGCTGATCGACGCCCCGGAGTTGCCCGATACGCACGTGCTGACGGTACTCGACGAGGGCTTGATGAGTTGCCCTCACCTGCTCGAGATCGCCAACCATCCGAAGATCATCGCGGCCGTCGAAGGCGTGTTCGGCTGCAAGCCGACCATCGGCTACATGCAGGCCTGGTGGTCGGTCCCGACGCCCGACGGCAAACCGCGTTTTGCCGAGCTGTTCCATCGCGACTTCGATGATGTCGCGTTCCTCAAGCTGTTCATCTACCTGACCGACGTCGAGCCCGAGAACGGCCCGCATGAATTCGTCCTGGCCTCGCACAAGGACGCCTCCCTCCGGCCGATCCGGCGCTACAGCGACAACGAGGTGATTACGAACTTCGGGGCCAACCGTCTGGTCCGCTTCACCGGTAAGGCGGGCACAATGTTCATCGAGAACACCACCGGCCTGCACCGCGGCCTGCCGGTGTCAAAAGGCCGGCGGCTGATCCTGCAGATCGTCTATTCGATGCTGCCGATGGCCTACGGGCCGGCCAAGCCCTATCGCCGCGAGCTGTTCCAGCCGGCAGCGATGGCGATCGATCCCTACGTCAACCGAATCTACGTCAGCCAGCCCTAGAGCGAGATGACATAGGAAGGAATCGAAAGGGATTCCCAACGGTCGGTTGATCTGATTCAACCTATCGGCTGGGCAGGAGGCCAGCTTGGATGGCAGCACCCTATTCGATGGACCTTCGACAACGCGTGATAGAGGCA
>DASXQC010000194.1:0-7232 GCA_036493235.1 Reyranella sp. | reverse complement strand
GCTCCATCAGGGCGAAGGTCTTGTCCGCCTCCTCGAAGCGGGCGTCGTGCGGGCTCCAGCCGGCGTAGTAGCCGTAGTTGAAGCCCATAACGGCGATCGACTTGACGAGCAGGATGTTGGTGGGGATCTGCGGGATGGTGCCGCCGGCGAAGCCGATCGGGCAGATGCGCCCCTCGGTCGCCGTGCAGCGCAGCGACTGGGTGAACACGTCGCCGCCGACCGGATCGTAGACGCGGTCGACGCCGCGGCCGTTGGTGAGCTTCAGCACCTCGTCGCGGAAGTCGGTGGCGCGATAGTCGATCACGTGATCGGCGCCGTGCTCCTTCGCGAAGGCGGTTTTGCGTTCGCCGCCGGCGGTCGCGATCACCGTGGCGCCGAGGATCTTGCCGATCTCGACCGCCGCCATGCCGACGCCGCCGGCCGCGGCATGGACCAACAGGGTCTGGCCCTTCTGGACGTCGAGCACGTTGGGCCAGGTCAGCGCGCCGCCGGACGTCGGATAGGAGATCGCGAGCGGGATCGCCTCGACGAAGCCGACGTTCCCCGGCTTGGGGAAGACATTGACCTCATGCGCCACCGTCTCTTCGGCGAGCCCACCCCAGTCGAGTACCGCCACGACTTCTTCGCCGACCTTGAGGCGCTTGCAGTTCGGGCCGACCTCGGTGACGACGCCCGACGCTTCGGTGCCCGGTACAAACGGCAGCGGTGGCTTGCGCTGGTACTTGCCGGCGATCACCAGCGTGGTCGCAAAGCTCACGCCCGCCGCCTTGATGCGGATGCGCACCTGTCCCGCGCCGAGCGACGGCCGTTCGGCATCCATCAGTTGCAAGTCTTCCGGCCGGCCCCACTGGCGGCAGATCATGGCTTTCATGTAGCATTCCTCTGGGGCGGAGCTTTGCATGGCTCGCGGAGCTTGTCGTTGGGAGGGGAGAGGATCATGGCGCTACGCATCAAGCCCAATGTCTTTGTCATGTCGTCATCGCCCGGCCGCACCGTCGCTGACGCAGTCGTCGAGGTGCTGCGCGAAACCAACGAGCTCGACGTCGTGTATTGGCCCGGCGCCTTCGCCAAGGGCGCGCCCTACATGGAGACCCTGCGCACGGCGACTCTGCGGTTCGACTTCGGCGTGCTGGTGATCACGCCGGACGACACGGCGCGCGTGCGCAGCGTGAAGGTCACCCAGCCGCGCGACAACGTCATCTTCGAGCTCGGCCTGTTCCTGTCCGCGCTGGGGCCGCGGCGGGCCCTGCCGATCCTGGTCAACAATCCGAGCCTGCCGACCGATCTGCTCGGCGTCGAGATGACCAGGGTGGACCTGCGGCCGCGCCGGCGGATACGCAGCGAGATCGAGGAGACTGTGGCGGAGCTGCGGAAGGAGATGGTCGCGCGCCACAAGGTGCCGGAATATGGCTTGCTGCCGGCGACGGCGCTGGCGATCGGCTATTTCATCAACTTCGTGCAGCCCCTGCTGCAGAGCATCGGCGCCTATCGTGCGCTCCGCATCGGCGACCGCCCGCATCGCCTGCCGCCGGAAGCATGGCGGCTGTCGATCTGCATCCCGGAGTCGTTGCGCGAAGCCACCCGGGAGCGTTGGGCGGAGGTCGCCGACAAGCTCGTCCTCGAGCAGGCCCAGGTCGAGATGCCGAAAGATGCCCCCATGCTGCGGCCCTATCCGTTCCGGATCAGCGTCAGCCGGAGCGACGGCGTGCTGACGATCTACGACACGCCGACGACCTTGCGCACGGCCTACGATTCGGTACGCAAGCTGATGCACAATGCCAGCCAACGCGATCTCGACCTCGCCGACGAGCGCAGCGTCAGCGACTTCGAGAGCACCCTGCAGCGGCTGATGGAGGAGAACGGCCTGCCGCGGGATCGCGTTGAACTGCTGAGCTGGGGTGAACTCCACGGGAGACACGCGCAATCGTGAGTACGCCGCCGCCTCTTTCGCTGTGCGTCGGGGTAACTGGCCACCGCGACATTGATCCCGCGGCGCTGCCCCGCGTGCGCGAACTCGTCGCCCAGGCGTTCGACACGCTGGAGAACAAATTCGGCCTGGACTTCGTGGTCTTCTCCTCGCTGGCGGAAGGCGCCGACCGGGTGGTCGCGGAGGTTGCCCTGGCGCGCGATCGGCCGGCAAAGCTGGTCGCCGTCCTGCCGATGCCCGTCGCGGAATACGAAAAGGACTTCGCCGCGCCGGAGTCACGCGCCCAGTTCCATGGCCTGCTCAAGCAGGCGGAGAACAGCTTCATCGTCCAGACCGACAGGCCGGTCGTGGCGGAAGAGCGCTTCGAGAGCTACCGGCGGTCCGGGCTCTACGTCGCCAACGCCAGCCATGTCCTGCTCGCCTTGTCGGACGGGCAGACGAGCGGCGCGCCGGCCGGGACCTGGGAGATCATTCGCGCCAAGGAAGCGGGCGAGTCGCCGCTCGGCCGTCCCGATTTCGCCCACGTGGCGATCGAGAAGCCGCGCGGCGTAGTGGTCGAAGTGCGTACGCCGCGTGCCTCGGACCCCGACGCCGCGGTCCCGGGTCTTGTTTGGCCCACCGAGGAGGGGCGCGCCTGGAAGGCGCTGATCAAGATGTGCAGCTTTACCACCCGGCTGAATGAAGACGCACGGAAGGAGGTGCCGGACCTGCAGGCGCTGTTCGCCGATCCCGAGAGCGGCGCAGGCCGGATGAAGAGGCATCCGTCCGCGGCACTGCCCGAGCCCGACAGGCTGATCGACCTCTACGCAGTGGCCGACCATCTGGCGATCGTCAACCAGAAGCACGTGCGGCGTTCGTGGTTGGTGCTCCATGCCACGGCGGTGTTGGCCGTGTTCGCCTATGGCTGTTACGCCCACACCGAGGGCCATCATTGGGCAATGCTCGCTGCCTATCTGTCCCTGCTGGTCTTCGGCTTGGGCACCCTGCTCTTCGTCAGCTGGCGTGGCTGGCATGGGCGCTTCATCGACTATCGCGGCCTCGCCGAGGGCCTGCGTGTCGCCGTGTATTGGCGCATCGCCGGACTGGCTGGCGATCTGGTCGATCGTTATCCGGCCAATCTCACAGGCGAGGTCGAGTGGGTGCGCATGACGCTGCGGGGCGAGACGGCTCGCAGTGAGCCGGAAGATCCAGGCAAGGCGCATACCGCGGATACGCTCACCTACGTGATCCGGGAGTGGGTTGGCCGGCAGGCTGGCTATTACAAGAACACCGGAAGGGTCGATACCGGCAAGGAGCACAGGTGCCGCGTCCTCCTGGCGGCGACGTTGTTGATCTCGGCCATCATCGCCGTCGGGCTGCTGGTGGCCCAGCTCGTCGAGCCCGATCATCGGCTGCATGAGGGCCTCGAAGCGGCCTTCGAGGCCGCACTGGTGGCGATTGCCGTGGTGCCGGCAATCGGCGCGGTGGCGGTCGGCTATGCGGTCCGGCGGGGCTATGCCGCGCAGTCGCGCCAATACCAGCGCATGCGCGACCTGTTCGAGCATGCTCACATGATCCTCGACTCGTTGCAGGGCGACGAGGCCAAGCGGGACGTGCTGTCACGCCTGGCGGGCGAGGCGCTTGCCGAGCACGCGCAGTGGGTGATCCTGCACCGCGAGCGACCGTTCGAGTTCGTGAGCGGCGGCAGCTAGACTAGACTTGGACCGGCAGGCTCTTCACGCCGCGCAGTACAAGCGAGTCGTGCCATTCGGGCGCGCCATCATCCTTGAGCCGGATGCCGGGCAGGCGCTCGGCCAGCCGCACGGCGGCGATGCGCGCTTCGAGGCGAGCGAGCGGCGCGCCGAGGCAGAAGTGGATGCCGTGACCGAAGGTGATGTGCGGATTGGCCGGCCGGGCGATGTCGAAGCGCTCGGGGTCGTCGAACGCCTCGGGGTCGCGGTTGGCGGAGTTCATGAAGGCGAACACGCGTTGGCCTTCGCTGATCTTCTTGCCGCCCATCTCGATGTCGGCCGCGGCGACGCGGGCCAGCGCGCCGGACGGGCCGTCGTAGCGCAGGTATTCCTCGACCGCGCTGTCGGCGAGCGCCGGCTCGGCGACCAGCCGCTCCCACTGCGCGCGGTGGCGCATCGAGTAGAAGAAGCCGTTGCCGATCAGGTTGGTCGTGGTCTCGTGGCCGGCGAACAGCAGCAGGATGCAGGTGCCGATGATCTCGTCTGTCGTGAGCGCGTCGCGGTCGTCGCGCGCCAGCACGAGCTGGCTGATCATGTCGTCCGTCGGCGCCGCGGTGCGGGCTTCGACCAGGCCGCGGAAGTAGCCGGCCATCGCCCTGGCGCCGGCTTCGGCGCGCAGGTATTTGTTGCCGGCGACCTGGGCAGTGCCGATGAACAGGGCTATGTCATCCGACCACAGCTTCACGTGCGCGAGGTCGGCGCGGGGCACGCCGAGCAGGTCCATGATCACCGAGGCGGGCAGGGGATAGGCGAAGTCGGCGATGAAATCGATCGTCTCGCCGCGCCGCGCCTTGGCCTGCATGCCGTCGATCAGGTGGCCGACAATGCCTTCGATGTTGGTCCGCAGGTTCTCGACGGCGGTCGGCGTGAAGGCCTTGGTGAACAGGCGGCGCAGCCGCGTATGGTCCGGCGGGTCGCGGAACACCATCCAGTGATTGAGATAGCGCACGAGGCTCTCGATGCCGCCGCGTTGGTACTCGATATTGGCCTTGAAGAACGGCGTCAGCCGGTCGGCCGAGATCTGGCGGTTGTTGAGCGCCACCTGCTTCACGTCGGCATAGCGCGTGACGATCCACGCCTTCATCGCTGGCGACCAGTGCACCGGATCCTCGGCGCGCAGCCGCGCGAACTCGGGGAAGGGGTTGGCATTGGTCGCCGGATTGCCGAGGTCGAACACGTAGGACATGGCCGCGAGGCTAGCGGCCGCCGATTTACCAAACAAGCGTTTGGTTGGTAGAATCAGGCGATGTCGCGCACCAAGCTCCTGTCGGTGTCGGCCCGGCTGTTCGCCAGCAACGGCTTCGAGGCGACGTCGATGCGCGATATCGCCAAGCGCGCCGGCATGCTGGCCGGCTCGATGTACTACCACTTCCCGTCGAAGAACGACCTGATTGCGGCGGTCTACGAGGCGGGCGTGGCCGAGATTGGTGCCGCGGTCGACGAGGCGCTGGAGACGGCGCGCGGACCGTGGCCGCGGCTCGAGGCGGCCTGCGCTGCGCATCTCGAGTCGCTGTTGGCGGATTCGGCGCACGCCGCGGTCATGACGGCGGATCTCGGCCAGCTCGACAGCCGCCTCAAGCGCCGGCTGGTGACCCTGCGCGACGGCTACGAGAAGCGCTTCGTCGAATTGGTCGCGGCGCTGCCGCTGCCGGCCGGCACCGATCGCAGCCTGTGGCGCCTGCAGCTTCTGGGCGGCCTCAACTGGACCCGGACCTGGTATCGTCCCGGCGCCCGGTCTCCGACCGAGATCGCCCGCGCGATGGTGGCGGCGCTGCGCTGATCAGCTCGCGGGTCCGGCGAACAGCAGGAGATTGCCGTCGGGGTCGCGCACGATGAAGGTGCGGGCGCCCCACGGCTCCTGCTTGAGCAGGCGGAAGAAGTCGACCCCGGCTGCCTGGTATTGCAGGAAGAGATGCTTGATCTCGGCCGCGCTGTCGACCGTCAGGGATGCCGCCAGCAGTTCCTCGCGCTCGCGGATGTCGCCGACGAACACCGGCTCGCAGACCAGGCGAAGGTTGATCGCCGCCGTGTCGCGCTTCACCTGGGCGTAGAAGGGCGGCTCGCCGTAGGTGAACGCCACCGTGAAGCCGAGCTTGTTGGTGAACCAGGCGCACGCAGCCTTGATGTCGGCGACGAACAGCTCCGGCTCGGCAGCGCCGAGCTTCGGCGAGGGAGCCGTGGATGTGGTGTCGGGCATGGCCTGCACTCCTGCTTTGAGCGCCTGCCAGGTCTCAAAGCCCGATTGGCGGGCGACCAGCTCCTGCGCATCGCTGAGCTGGAACGCACCGTCGAGGATCTCGCGGTCGCTCAGCTCCCTGAAGCGCGGCAGCACGGCGCGGATCTGGGCCGCGACCGGGTGATGGCGCTCGCGGTGCCAGCGCAAATAGAGCTTCGCCTGCTTGCGGAGGTTTTCGAGATTGGGCATGGGCGCAACGTCGGTTGAGGTGACGTAGGTGGGCATAGCCCCTTCGGTGCGACCCGATGCGCCCTACAGCAGCCGCCCGAGCATGCGGGCCGCGTCGTACGCTGTCAATGCAGTGACGCGATGCCCAGCGCCTGGCCGAAGCGGCGGCTGCAGTCCAGCGGATCGCCGTACTTGCGATGGCGCGCGGTGTGGTGCGCGGCGGCGACCAGCAGGCGGCTGCGGTCGGGATTGCGGTTGCGGCCGTAATCCTCGAGCAGGCAGAGCGCGATCTCCTGGTTGTGCGGATCGTTGCCGAGCCGGCAACAGGCCATCGCCAGGGTCTGCACCAGCAGCTTGGGATCGTGGCCGGCCTCGAGATAGGCCCCCACCCAGCCGTCGGCCTTGGGCGCGTCGAGCGCCAGGGTCGCTGTCTCGACCGCGGCCGCCATGCGTTCGGCATCGAGGCCGCTTGCATTGGGCTTCTCGATGCGCGGCGGCAGCAGGTCGCCGATCAGCCGCTGGTGATGCGCCGCCTGGTTAAGATAGGCGGCGGCGAGATAGAGCAGCTTGATCCGTTGCGGATGCTCGAAGGTGTCCCAGAACCAGGCGAACGAGTTCAGGTATTCGAAGCAGTGCTGCGGCAGGGAGAAATTGAGCTCGCCATGCGTCTCCAGGATCACCTGGGCAGAACCGACCTGCAGCGCGTCAAGCAGCGAGCGCGCACTCTTGCCGGCCTTCAGGAGCTCGGTGACCTTCAGGAGATAGGCCGGCTCGGGCTGGCGCAGGACCGCGTCGATCAGCGCATCCGATTCGGGCTTGGTGAGCGGCGCCTTGTTGTTGGCGAGGATCTCGCGCTCGATCTCGATCGTGCCGCCATAGGGCACGGCGTGCAGCGTCTGGCCGCCGAGATAGACCATGACCGCGTTGCAGGCGACTTCGTACAGCGAGTACCAGCGCGGGCCGACCGCGATGTCGAGCGCGCCGGCGTAGAGTACGTCGTGCGCGGCGTCCCAGCCGATCGCTTCGCCCAGCTCGACCGTGGCGCGGGCGCGGAACGACTTGTGGCCGGTGGTGTAGGAGCGGTTCTGGAACGAGCGGTCCTGCACGTCGATCAGGCCGGCGAAGACGAGTTCGGCCAGCGCTGCGCGGCGATCCGCCGGATTGGCCATCA
>DASXQC010000193.1:0-3557 GCA_036493235.1 Reyranella sp. | reverse complement strand
TCGGCGGTTGTCGGAGGGCTGGCCGGCCGGCGTCGACAGCGTCGTGGTGATGCTCGACGGCATCGAGGCCTACCGGCGCTTCGCCGACCAGGACATCGATATCTACTGGGGCGCCTATCTCGGCACGCCGGACGAGATCCTGATTGCGGGGCACCTGAAGGATGTTTC
The DNA here is from genome assembly GCA_036493235.1 of Reyranella sp. GTDB lineage: Bacteria > Pseudomonadota > Alphaproteobacteria > Reyranellales > Reyranellaceae > Reyranella. The sequence goes on along the minus strand of DASXQC010000193.1, from coordinate 3,389 downwards.
CGACGAGATCCATCGCGTCCGCACCGCGGCGCGAGAACAGCACGGCTGGATCATGGACACCTACCTGCTGAGGCGGCGCTAGCTGCCAGGGCCCTCATTGGACCGCGCGCATCCTGCGCGCTCATGATTGAGCGCATTCACATGCGCGAATGAGCGAGCTGGAAGCTCGCGGTCCAATGAGTGATGCCCTTCCAGCGAGATGCCGATGGGCAATGGAACGGTCTTCGACGCTGACGAATGCGGCCATTGCCTGGAATAGGTCCCACGACGCGATACGCGTAGTTGGTGTCACCCGAGAGACTCGTGAGACTCCGGCGGCCCGGCCATGCTTTGATGCCGGCCGTAGAGTTTGGGAGGAAGTATATGCTGGTTCGGACGATTGCCGCCCTGTTGGCGCTGGGGATCGCGCTGCCCGCGGTAGCCCAGGGCATTCCCAAGGCGCAGTCGCCCGAGGAAGTGGGATTCGTCGCGACCCGGCTGAAGCGGCTGAGCGATCGCATCGAGGAAGGCGTGAAGAACAACGAGCTGCCCGGCGCGGTCGTGCTGATCGCCCGCAACGGCAAGATCGCGATGTTCGACGCCTTCGGCTATCGCGACAAGGAAACCAAGGCGCCGATGAAGACCGACACGATCTTCCGTATCGCCTCGATGACCAAACCGTTCACCTCGGTCGCGGCGATGATCCTGATGGAAGAGGGCAAGCTCAGCCTGGCCGACCCGGTCTCCAAGTACATTCCCGCCTTCGCCGATACCAAGGTCTCGACCCAGAAGAAGAACCCCGACGGCACCGTCGAGCTCGGACTCGAGCCGCAGTTCCGGCCGATGACCATCCAGGACCTGATGCGCCACACTTCGGGCCTGACCTACGGCCTCGCCGGCAGCAACCCGGTCAAGCAGTCCTACATCGACATGAAGATGATGGACGCCAACCAGACCAACGCCCAGATGGTCGAGAAGCTCTCCAAGCTCGCGCTGCTCTACCAGCCGGGGACCCACTGGGAATATTCGATGTCGACCGACGTGCTGGGCCGAGTGATCGAGGTCGCCTCGGGCATGCCGCTCGACAAGTTCATCGAGGAGCGCATCACCAAGCCGCTCAGGCTCGGCGACACGGGCTTCGAGGTCTCGCCCGACAAGAAGGACCGCGGCGCCCGGCCCCAGAAGGAGGGGCCGAACAACGCGATGCCGAACGTTCCGGATGTGACGCTGAAGACGACCTGGAAGTCGGGCGGCGGCGGCATGGTCTCGACCGCGGCCGACTACGCCCGCTTCCTGCAGATGTTCGCCAACGGCGGCCAACTCGACGGCGCCCGGATCATCTCGCGCAAGACCATCGACCTGATGACCGCCGACCACCTGCCGCCCGACATCAAGATGGGCGACGACATGTACCGGTTCGAGGCGCTGGAGCCCTCCGCCCGCATGGGCCAGGGCTTCGGGCTCGGCTTCGCGGTGCGCAACGAGCAGGGCCGCAATCCGCTGCCCGGCTCGCCCAACGACTACTATTGGGGCGGCGCCTGGGGCACCTATTTCTGGCACGATCCGCGGGAGCACATGTACGTGGTCTTCATGATGCAGTCCCAGACCGCGCGCCTGCCCTACCGCTACTTGATGCGCGATCTCGTCTACCAGGCCCTCATCGGCAACTAATTGATCGGTAACCGACCTGTCGTGCGCGCTAACTGTCTGGCGCGTGCAAAACTGAAACCACACCCCATATAGGGCGCCATGAGTGGAGATCCCCGTAACTGGATGTGGTCCGAGGCGCTGCAGATGCTGGCACGCGCCGATCGGCTGCATCGCGAAGTATTCACCGTTCCCGGGCCGAGCCGCAGTGCGGCGCCGTCCTGGGAGCCGCCGGTCGACGTCCTCGAGACCGAAGACGCCGTCCTCATCCTGGTGGCCCTGCCGGGCGTCGATCCCAAGCAGGTCCAACTTGTCATCCGCAACGGCGTCCTGCTGATCGCGGGCGAACGGGTGCTGCCGCGCGAGCTGCGCACCGCCGTGATCCATCGCATCGAGCTGCCGCAGGGCCGCTTCGAGCGGCAGATCCGCCTGCCTGCCGGCACCTATGAGCAGCCGGTCAGCGGTGTCGCGGATGGCTGCCTGATCGTGAGGTTGCCGAAGGTCGGCAGAAAGGGGGCGGCATGAGCCCCGACATGAACACCACGCAGCCCCAGGCTGCCCAGCCGTCGCAGCCCGATGTCATGATCGTCGTGCCGACGCGCAACATGGTGCTGTATCCCGAGATGGTCCTGCCGCTCACCGTCGGCCGGCCGTCGACCGTGGCTGCCGTCCAGCAGGCCGTGCGCGAGCAGCGCCAGATCGTCCTGCTGCTGCAGCGCGACGCTGAGAACAACGATCCCAAGCCGACCGACCTTTATCGCGTCGGAACGGTGGCCAACGTCCTGCGCTACATGACCAGCCCGGAGGGCGGCCATCACCTGGTCGTCCAGGGCGTGCAGCGCTTTCGGGTCACCGACTTCATCGAGGGCCAGCCGTTCCTGGTGGCGCGCGGCGTGCACATCGCCGAGCCGACCGCGACGGGCTCGGAGCTCGAAGCGCGCTTCATGGTCCTGAAGGACCAGGTGCGGCAGGTGTTCGACCTGTTGCCCCAAGTGCCGGCCGAGTTCCGCGCGACCGTCGAGGCGGCCACGTCGCCCAGCCTGCTGGCCGACCTGGCGGCGACCTATCTCGACATCGAGCCTGCCCAGAAGCAGGAGCTGCTCGAGACGGTCGAGCTACTGCAGCGCCTCGACAAGGTGTCGGCGCTGCTGGCGCACCGGCTCGAGGTGCTGAAGCTGTCGGCCGAGATCGGCAACAAGACCAAGGCCTCGCTGGATACGCGCCAGCGTGAGGTGCTGCTGCGCGAGCAGATGGCCGCCATCCAGCGCGAGCTGGGCGAGGGCGAGAGCTCCAACAAGCAGGAGCTGGCCGACCTCGAGAAGGCGATCGCCGAGGCGAAGATGCCGACCGACGTCGAGCAGGCGGCGAAGAAGGAGCTGAAGCGGCTGCAGCGCACGCCGGAGGCGGCAGGCGAATACAGCATGATCCGCACCTACCTGGACACGCTGCTCGAGCTGCCCTGGGCGCCGCCGGCGCCGAAGGCGATCGATATCGCCCAGGCCCGCAAGGTGCTCGATGCCGACCATTTCGGCCTCGACAAGATCAAGAAGCGGATCGTCGAGTTCCTCGCCGTGCGCAAGCTGGCGCCGGAAGGCAAGGCGCCGATCCTTTGCTTCGTCGGGCCGCCGGGCGTCGGCAAGACCTCGCTCGGCCAGTCGATCGCCAAGGCGATGGACCGCAAGTTTGCGCGAGTCAGCCTGGGCGGCGTGCACGACGAGGCGGAGATCCGCGGCCATCGGCGCACCTATATCGGCGCGCTGCCG
>DASXQC010000192.1:0-66328 GCA_036493235.1 Reyranella sp. | reverse complement strand
GGCCACGCTTACATGGCGCCGATCGCCTGGGCCGTCGCCCGGCTGTCCGGTGCGCGCTACTGGCTGCAGACGCATGGCGCCGAGATCTGGAAGACGCGGCCCGATCTCCTGCGCCGCGCCATCGAGGCGGCCGATCTGGTGACCACCGTGAGCCGCGGCACCCGTCACAGCCTGCTCGGCTGGGTCGACCTGCCGCCCGACCGCGTGCGCGTGCTGCCCGACACGGTGCAGGACAAGTTCGTGCCGGGTCCCGTGCCCGCGGGCTTCCGCGAGCGACTGGCGCTCGGTCCGGGACCGATCCTGCTCACCGTCGGCCGCCTGTCGGCGAGCGAACGCTACAAGGGCCACGAGCCGGTGTTCGCGGTGTTGCCGGAGCTGCGCAAGCGCTTCCCGACGCTGGTCCATCTCGTCGCCGGCAGCGGCGACGATCGCGCCTACATGGAGCAGCGGGCGTGCGACCTGGCGGGCCCGGATGTCGTGCGCTTCCTGGGCTTCGTGCCGGAGGAGGACCTGCTCGATCTCTATCGCCTGGCCGACCTCTACGTCATGCCGAGCACGCAGGAAGGCTTTGGCATCGTCTATCTCGAGGCCGCGGGCTGCGGTCTGCGCGTGGTGGGCGGCGTCGGCGGCGGCAGCGCCGATGCGGTGCCCAACGACAAGGTCGGCGTGCTGGTCGATCCGGCCGACAAGGCCGCGCTCTTGGCGGCGATCGTCGACCAGCTCGGCCACGGGCGTGCCGACCCCGCGGCGGTCGAGCCCTACCGCCGTACCCATTTCGCCGAAGCCGCGCGCCGGCTGCTGGCCCGGCTCATCGCGCGAGACCGATGATGCGCCTGCTGCTGACCGCCGATCCCGAGATCGAGGTGCCGCCGCGGCTCTACGGTGGCATCGAGCGCATCGTCGATGTGCTGGTGCGCCGCCTGCAGGCGAAGGGGCACCAGGTCGGTCTCGTTGCGCGCGCGGGTTCGACCTGTCCGGCCGACTCTTTCTATCCGTGGCCAGGGCAGCGCTCGCAGTCCAAGACCGACACGATCTCGAACAGCCTGACTCTGTGGAAGGCCAAGCGCGACTTCCAGCCGGACCTGATCCACAGCTTCTCGCGTATCGCCTACCTGCTGCCGCACCTGCGCGGGCCGGTGCCGCTGGTGATGTCGTTCCAGCGCGATCCGACGCCGCGCACCGTCGGGCTGGCGACCAAGCTTGCCGCGCCGGGCATGCTGACGTTCACCGGCTGCAGCGAGTACATCGCCCGCATCGGTCGGCCGAGCGGCGGCGAATGGCTCGGCATCCATAATTTTGCCGACACGGAGAACCTGCATTTCAGCCCGAGCGTTCCGGCGGACGCGCCGCTGGTGTTCCTGAGCCGCGTCGAGGAGATCAAGGGCGCGCATTGGGCGATCGAGATTGCGCGCCGCACCGGCAACAGGCTGATCATCGCCGGCAACCACTCCGACAGCGGGCCCGAAGGCGAATACTGGCGCACGAAGATCGTGCCCGAGATCGGCCGCGATGGCGTGGAATATGTCGGCCCGGTCGATGATGCGCAGAAGGACAAGCTGCTGGGCGGCGCCCGGGCCATGGTCGTGCCGATCCGCTGGAACGAGCCGTTCGGCATCGTGTTCGCCGAGTCTTTGGCCTGCGGCACTCCCGCCATTTCCTGTCCGACCGGCGCGTTGCCGGAGATCGTGCGGCAGGGCGTCGACGGCTTCCTGATCGAGTCGATCGAGGAGGGCTGCGCGGCGGTCGGCAAGCTCGGCACGATCGATCGCGCCACCTGCCGTCAGCGTGCGGCCGATCATTTCTCGGCCGATGCCGTGCTGGCGCGCTATCTCGAGCTCTACACGCGCCTGGTCGCGGGGAAGGCCGCATGAGCCGGCGCCTCGTTCTCGTGACCAGCCACTTCCCGCCGTCCAATTCGGTGAACGTCCATCGCGCGCGGCTGTGGTCCCGTTACTTGCCGGAGTTTGGCTGGGAGCCGACGGTCGTGACCAGCGATTCACGGCGCTACGAGGAGCGACTTGATCCCGATCTCGAGCGGCTGGTCGCACCGGGCCTCGAGGTCGTGCAATCCGCGACCCTGCCGGTGCGGCCGGTCCGGCTGGTCGGCGACATTGGCATAAGGTCCTTCTGGGGCTGCTACCGGACTGTTGCCGACCTCGTGCGCCAGCGGCGCGCGGATTTCGTGCTGGTGACCATCCCGTCGAATTTCCTGGCACCGCTCGGTCGGCTGATGCACGGCCGTTTCGACGTGCCCTTCGGCATCGACTACCAGGACCCGTGGGTGGCGTGGTGGTCCGGCGTCGACCGCAAATATTCGCGTGCCTGGTGGTCCTACAAGCTCGCGACCTGGCTCGAGCCGTGGTCGGTCCACAATGCCGCGCTGATCACCGGCATGGCGCCCGGCTATCTCGCCGGCGTGCTCGAGCGCAATCCCGATGTGGCCAAGCAAGCCGTCATCGCCACCATGCCGATGGGCAGCGCGCCGGAGGACTACGAGCTGGTGCGCACCATGCATCGTGCACCGTTCCTGTTCGATCCAGACGACGGCCACTTCCACATGATCTATGCCGGCGCGCTGCTGCCCGCCGGCATCGTCGTGCTCGAGGCCTTCCTCGCTGGCCTGCGGGCGCTTCGCGAGCGGTCGCCCGCCACGGCGTCGCGCCTCAGGGTGCATTTCGTCGGCACCGGCTCCTCGCCAGACGATCCGAGCGGGCATCAGGTCCTGCCGCGTGTCCGGGCCGCCGGTGTCGAGGACATGGTCGACGAGCATCCGAATCGCATCGGCTATGTCGATACGCTCAATCACCTCGCACGGTGCGGCGCCGTTCTGGTGCTGGGCTCGACCGAGCGTCACTACACGCCGTCGAAGGTGTTCCAGGCGATCCTGTCCAAGCGGCCGGTCTTCGCCATGCTGCATGCCGAGAGCACAGCGATCGGCATGGTCGACCAGGCGAGGGCTGGGAAGGTGCTGCCTCTCACCGAGCAGGCGTTGCCCGGTCCCGCCGCGGTCGCCGACGCGCTGCAGGCGCTGGTCGCCGCGCCAGCCTACGATGCGAACGCGGTCGACAGCTCGGCTTTCGATTCGCTCTCGGCTCGCGCCTCGACCAAGGTATTGGCCGAGGCGCTCGACCGGGCGCTCGACCAAACCAGTGCGGTGAGGGCGGCATGAGCCTGCGCATCGGCTTCCTGGTCAGCCATCCGATCCAGTACTACGCGCCGATCTTCCGCGCGCTCGCCGAGCGCTGCGATCTCACGGTCTTCTTCGCCCACCGCCAGACGGCCGAGGGTCAGGCCAAGGCCGGCTACGGCGTCACCTTCCAGTGGGACGTTGACCTGCTGTCGGGCTACGAGAGCCGCACCCTCACCAACGTTTCGCGCCAACCCTCGACCGACCTGTTCGCCGGCTGCGATACGCCGGACATTGTGCAGGACATCGAGAAGGGCAGCTTCGATGCCTTCCTCGTACCGGGCTGGGGACTGAAGTCCTATCTGCAGGCGGTGCGTGCCTGTCGCCGCGCGCGGCTGCCGGTATTGGTGCGGGGTGACTCCCAACTCGCCAGCCAGCGCGGCGGCGCGCTGCGCATGGCCAAGGCGGCGGTATTCCCCCTGTTCCTGCGGCGCTTCGACGGCTTCCTCTATGTCGGCCAGCGCAATCGGGAATATCTGCAGCACTACGGCGTGCGGCCGGACCGGCTGTTCTTCTCGCCGCACTGCATTGATAACGAGGCCTTCCGCAGCGGCAGTGAAGCTGCCCGTGCGAAGCTGCCGCGCGATCCGAGCGAGCCGGCGCGCCTGCTGTTCGTCGGCAAGCTTGTCGATAGCAAGCGGCCGTTCGATCTGCTGGAGGCCGCGGCCAAGGTTCAGGGCCGGCGGGTCGAGGTTGCTTTTGCTGGCGCAGGCGAGGCGGAGGGCAGGCTGAGGCAAGCCGCTGCGGCGGCCGGTGTGCCGACCATGTTCCATGGCTTCGTCAATCAGAGCGAATTGCCGGCGGTCTATGCCGCGGCCAACTTGATCGTCTCTCCCTCTGTCGAGACCTGGGGGCTGGTCGTGAACGAGGCGATGGCCTGCGGGCTGCCGGCGGTCGTCTCGGATGCCGTCGGCTGCGGTCCCGACCTGGTCGAGGAGGGTTCGACGGGCGCCATATTTCGGCTGGGCGATACCGCAAGCTTCGCGCACGCCATCGAGCGTGCCCTGGCGATCGATCCGGCCCGTCGCCACGTGGCAATTTCCGAGAAAATGGCCGTCTATTCGCCGAGTCGGACGGCAGAAGGTATTATCGACGCTGCCGCCGCGCTGCGGCGGGCAACCGATGGAAAGGGCGTAAGGCCGTGACACCGTTGCGACAGGTCCCCGCGGGCATGGGGGCGGCCTTGGCACGGCGCAAGGCCGCACCGCAGCTGTGCCTCGACTACAGCTTTCTGCAGAAGGTCTTCCTTTTCGTCGGCGTCTTTACACTGGTGTTCAGCCCTCTGACGCGCGATCCGATCGCCTTCGCCGTCGGCGGCATGATCCCGTGGATGCTGATCTCGATCATCAAGCGTCCCAACATGCCGGTGGCCATCGTCTTCTTCCTGATCTGGCAGTGGACGCAGACCTACGCGCGCGAGCTGCAAACCCTGGCCGACCAGGAGTCACTGGGGGGCGGCCTCTTCGGCCACAGCGTCGAACGAGCCTACTATTACGCGCTGGCGAGCCTGCTGACCCTGGCGTTCGCCATGCGACTGACGCTGGGCCGCATTCCCGACCCGACGCCCCAGTTGCGCACCCAGCATATGCGCTGGCAGGCGCGCGACATGATGATCATCTACTTCGCCTCGATACCGGTGGTGACTTTCGCGCGCATCGCCGGTGGATTGTCGGGTGCCTTGGACCAGCCGATGAGCGCACTGCGCAATATCAAGGTGCTGGTGCTCATCCTGCTCTTTTCAAACATCATGTCGACGGGGAAGGGCGGCAAGTTCCTGCTCTTCGTCGTGGTCTTCGAGACGATCAGCGGCTTCACCGGCCTGTTTGCCGACTTCAAGTCGATCTTCATCATGCTGGGATTGGCGGCCCTCGCGGTGCGCATTCCCTGGGGGTTCACGCTGTCCATCGCGTCGGTCGCATGGCTGACGATCATCGTCGCGCTCGCCATTTTCTGGTCGGGCGTCAAAGGCGAGTATCGGCAGTATGCGACAGGCTCCGATGAATCGCAGGCGATCAGTGTCTCGATAGGCGATCGTCTGGGATATATCGGCAACCGCGCCATTACGCCGAGTTCCGTCGACTGGAACGGAGCGGCCTACGCGCTTCTGATCCGGCTTGCCTACATCGACATCTTCGGGTCGGTGATCACCGTGCAGGAGGCCAATCCGGAGCCGGAAACCATGCGGCAGTGGCGCGAAGGATTGGCCCACGTGCTGCAGCCGCGGTTCCTGTTCCCGGACAAGGCCCCACTGTCGGACAGCGACGTCTACATACGGCTCGCCAAGGGTGATCCCACCGAGGAGGTGCGCGAGGGCACCTCGATCAGCGTGGGCTACATGGCCGAGAATTTTGCCGACCTCGGCTTCCCCGGGATGTTGGTCGGCATCTTTGTGATCGGCTTCATCATGGGCGGCGCGTGCCGATATTTCATGACGCTGAAAAAACTGCCCTGGATGGTCAGGGAGGGCACCACCGTCGTGCTGGTCTACTCGGTTGCCCAAGGCGGCATGGAGGTTTCGCTGCCGAAGGTTCTGGGCGCCATCCTCATGACGACGCTCGTCTACATAGTCGTCGCCCGATTCGGTTATCCCTACGTGATCGATTGGCTCAACCGCCCTGTCGGCGGCCGCAAGGCCGCGCCACCGCGCAGGTTTCGCGCGTGACGAGGCGTGAGGAAAAGCGGCGCTCGAGCTCAACTCGATGAAGATCGAAGCCGTGCAAGGGGCGCTTCCTCGTGCAGGCCGCTCGACGGCCCTGCTATGGGGCGTCGTCTTCATTGCGGTCTGGTTCGTGGTCGACGGCCTGCTCGTGCCGCCAGCCCTCGGCGGAACCGACTTATACTATTTCAAGGACGCCGCCATTAACCTGGCGTCCGGGCTGGGTTTCGTCTCGCGATTCACCTTCGGAAATCCCACTTTCGACGACCGGGTCTTCGCGATCTATCCGCCACTCTACGCTCTGCTGTTCGCCCTGTTCATCAAGCTGGCCGGCGTCTCGGCGATAACCAATCAGGCGTTCAACGCAATGGTGGGCATCGTCCTCGGTCTTGCGGGCTTCCTCGCGGTGAAGCCGCTTCTCGACCGTTCGACCTCGCGCCATGCCCCCATCCTGTCGGTCCTCCTGTTCGTGATCGCGATCGCTGCGAATTTCTTCCTGCCGGGTCCGGACCGCCCGGACGGCCTCGGCGTCAGCATCGGCCTCTTCGCACTCGTCGTTCTGGGGCAGTCATCGCTGTCGTACAGGGAAGTGGTTGCCGGCATGCTGGGCGGGCTCGTGCTGCTGGTCTCGCCATTCGCTGGCATCTGGACGTTGGCAGCGGTCGCGGTCGTGCTCTGCGGCCGCCATGGACTATCGCTGGAGGCGATCAGGAAAGGGCTGCTCGTGGGGATCGGCGTCGCCGCTGTCCTGGCCGCTGCTCTGGCCGTATTCGCGGTGTTTCTTCCGGGCTGGTTCTCCGCCTTCTTCGGCGTCCTGACCGGGGCCACGACCAGCAACGAGACCGGAGGAGGGTATTTCCTCGCCCTTCTCAAAGGCGATCTGCGCACCTGGCTTTCGGCTTTCCCATTGGGTGACCCGAACTACTTCGTCGACCTGTCCAAACTCGTGATCGTCGCGATCCCGCTCGCCGTTGCCGTGGCGGTGAATGGCCTCCGATTCGGAATGAAAAAGCCGGACTGGACGATCCTGATCTTGCTCGCCTTGAGCACGCTGTGTGTGTTCACGTCGCCCTATCAGCCCAACTACCTCGCGATGACGTCCGCGCTGCTGCTGGGAGCCGCCGCCTGTGTCGCGGTCGGCGCGATGCCGCGCGCGCGGCGCGATTATGCGATGGCCATCCTGGGCGCGTTCGCGCTCATCTGCCTGACGAGCGTTCCCCAGCGGGCTCGTGAGATCGTCATACGGGTCGCCTCCTATGGGTCGATGAAGAGGGCGTTGGCCGACATCGACAGCGTGCGCCAGAAGCTCACCTCGCCGGACCAGCTGATCGCGGTGTCTCCCGGCAACTACATTCTGTGGCGCGAGAAGGGGCTGCGGCCTTTGACCACCACCTACTCCGGTCTGGCCGATCCGAAGAATCGAGAGCGCCTGGCCTATGTGGCGGTCACCTACGGCGGTTCGGGCAATCCGCTGCAGCCGCACCGGCCGTTCTGGCTGACCGAGCCGGAGTACAAGCTCGTGATCCAGCCGAAACTGCCGCAATACGCCAGCATCTTCGGGCTGCACGTGTCGAGGAGCAGCTTTACCTGGGAGAGCGGCATCTACGCTCGGTCGGCTCGATGAGCCGAGGGCAGGGGCGTGGAGCGACCGGCCTTTTCATCAGCCAGTCCAACTTCCTGAAGAGTGGGGGCGGCGGTGTGCAGATCTGCACGCGCGAGTTCATCGACGTCATCGAGGCGGCGGATGTCGATCTCACCATCCTGCCGTTCGAGCCGGACCGGCGCCTGTCGACGTCGCTGCTGAGGCTGGTGGACTCGTCGCCCTTCGTCAGGCCGTTCGCACCCGATCTGCTGCCGAAGATCGAAGCGGCCGCGCGCCAGACGCCGTTCGATTTCGTGTTCCTCAATCAGGAGGTGCTGGCAGCCCTTGGCCCTTTCCTGCGCTCCACGCTGGGCGGGCGCTGCAAGATCGTCGTGCTGTCGCACGGCCTCGAGCACACCGATCTGCTCCATATGATCCGTCTCCGCGGCCGTCTGCCGATCAGTGGCCGGACACGCCCGACAGCATCGGTGTTGCTCGGCCGCATCTTCCTGGCCGAGCAGCATTTCCGCCAGTTCATCGACGGCGTATGCGCCATTTCCTCGTTCGATGCCGACGTCGAGCACTGGCTCGGAAGCCGGCACGTCGTCTGGCTGCCGCGGGTCGTGACGTCCCGGCCGCTGGCGTGGCAGCCGACGCCGGGACGCCTTGGTTTTGTCGGAACGCTCGATCATGCGCCGAACCTCGAGGGCCTGGTCGCCATCCTCGAGGTGATGGCCCGCCAGCAGACGCAAGGAATGACGGTTCGGGTTGTCGGCTCGATGGACATCGCCGAGTGGCTGCGCTCCCGGTTTGCGCATGTCGAGGTCCTCGGTGCGCTCGACGATGCCGCGCTCGCGGTCGAGGCAGCGACCTGGACTGCGTTTCTCCATCCGATCTTCTGCCTGCCGCGCGGCGCGAGCACCAAGCTCGCTCTGGGATTGTCTTGGGAAATCCCGGTGGTGACGACGCCCCCGGGGCGGCGCGGTTATGTGTGGGGCGAGGGCGGGCCGCTGGAGGTCGATACGCCGGAGGCTTTCGTCGCCGCCTGCCAATTCGACCCGGCGGCCGCACAGCACTCGCGCCATGAGGTGCAGCGCGCCGTGGCGACCTCTCCCACGGTCGAATCGGTCGCCGCCCAGATGCGCTCGTTCCTGGCCGGGCTATGAGATCATGGCGATGCGGCAATCACTTCAAAATCACCGATCGGCCAGTGTAAAGGCTGTGGTGCGAAGACCACGTGCATGAGTATGAATCGAGCAGCATGAGTATTTCCGATCGTCCTTTGTCGACCCAGGTCGTCCTCGAGGCAGGCCGGGCCGACCGTCAGTACTGGCAGGACTTGTGGCGCTATCGCGAGCTTCTCCTGATCCTCGCCTGGCGCGACGTGTCGGTGCGCTACAAGCAAACCGCGGTCGGCATCGCCTGGGCCTTCATCCGCCCGTTCCTCACCATGGTCGTCTTCACGGTCGTGTTTGGGCACATCGCCAGGCTGCAGAGCAACTCGTCGGTGCCGTATGCGCTCGTGGTGATCGGCGGGCTGTTGCCGTGGACGCTATTCGCCGCAGTGCTGAACGACGCCTCCAACAGCGTCATCTCCAATTCCAACCTGATCAGCAAGGTCTACTTTCCGCGCATGATCGTGCCGCTGGCAACGGTGCTGATCGCGGTCATCGACTTCTGCGTCAGCCTGGCGATCCTGGCCGGCCTGATGATCTGGTACGCCTTTGTGCCCGGCTGGCAGATACTGTTGCTGCCCCTGTTCGTCCTGTTGATCGTGCTGGCGAGCCTCGGGCCGGCGATCTGGGCGGCGGCAATCGTCGTAAAATATCGCGACTTCCGTTTTGTCGTCCCCTTCGCGTTGCAGTTCGGCCTCTATGTCTCTCCGGTCGGTTTCCCCAGCTCGGTCGTGCCGGAACAGTGGCGGCTGCTCTACAACCTCAATCCGATGGTCGGCATCATCGACGGCTTCCGCTGGTGCATCGTCGGCGGCGACAGCCCGATCTACTTGCCGGGCTTCCTGCTCAGCCTCGGCGTCACCGCATTCTTCCTGTGGCTCGGCATCAGCACCTTCCGGCGCATCGAGCGCGGCTTTGCGGACATGATCTGACATGAGCGACACGGTCATCCGCACAACCGGCCTCAGCAAGAGGTTCATCATCGGTCATCAGGTCGAGCAGGATCCCCTGCTGCGCGAGGTGATGACTCGCGGTGCCCGGGCGCTGTTCCGGCGCACCGCCGACATGGTCAAGGGCCGTTCTCGCGGCGTGACCGGCCAGATCGAGGAGTTCTGGGCGCTGCGCGATCTCAACTTCGAGATCAAGCGCGGCGAGCTGGTCAGCATCATCGGTCACAACGGTGCGGGCAAGTCGACCCTGCTCAAGATCCTGTCGCGCATCACCGAGCCGACCGAGGGCCGGGTCGAGATCAACGGCCGGGTCAACAGCCTGCTCGAGGTCGGCACCGGCTTCCATCCCGAGCTGAGCGGCCGCGAGAATATCTTCCTGAACGGCGCCATCCTGGGCATGAGCCGCGCCGAGATGCGCCGCCGCTTCGACGAGATCGTCGAGTTCTCGGGCGTCGCCAAGTTCATCGACACGCCGGTCAAGCGCTACTCGGTCGGCATGTACGTACGATTGGCCTTCGCGGTCGCGGCCCACCTCGAGGCCGAGATCCTGGTGGTCGACGAGGTGCTGTCGGTCGGCGACGCCGAGTTCCAGTCGAAGTGCATCAACCGCATGTCGGAGGTGGCCGGCAGCGGCCGCACCGTGCTGTTCGTGAGCCACAATTTCGCGGCGGTTCGCGCGCTCACCAAGCGCAGCATCGTGCTCGAGGGCGGCAAGCTCGCCTTCGACGGTCCGGTCGAGGCGGGCCTGACCTACTACACCTCGACGCTCGGCCGGGGCGGCACCGACCGCAACTGGGGCCGCGGCAAGGACGCGACCTTGGTCTCGGCCACGCTGCTCGACGATAACGGCGACGCCACCGACCACTTCACGCCCGGTACGGCGCTCAGGCTGCAGGTCGTGGTCGACACGACCGGCATGCCCGGCATGTCGCTGACGGTCGTCCTGCGCGACCAGCACAATTTGCCGGTCGGCTACTATTCCTCGGACCCGTTCAGCAGCGTTGCGCTGCCGACGACGACCGGGCGCTACGAGTGCACACTGTCGCTCGACAGGCTGTTCCTCGCCGCGGGCGAGTACAACATCGACCTGCAGACCACCAGCACCGCCATCATCCCCGATCACAAGGTCGATGGTGCGCTGCAGTTCTACGTCACCGGCTGCAACCCGGGCGATGTCGGCTACGATTTCCGTCAGGACCAGGGCTTCGGAACCCTCGCGCTGCGGCTGAGCGCGCCGCTGCACTTCAAGCGGCTGGCCGACGCGTCGATCGACCTGCACTCCGACGAGCGGTTGGGCAATCGCTGATGTGGCAAAGCGGCGAGCGGTCCGGCGGACCTTGATGACGGACGTGTCGATCATCATCCCGACCTACAATCGGCTATGGGCGCTGCCGAAGGCGGTGGACTCCTGCTTTTCCAACGACTGCAAGGTCGAGGTCGTGGTGGTCGACGACGGCAGCACCGACGGCACCCGGGAATGGCTGGAGAACCGAAAGGACGTTGTAAGCATCCGCCGGGACAATTGGGGCAAGGACTGGGCGGTCGTCGCGGGAGTGGCCGCGGCGCGAGGAGAATACATTCGCTTCCTTGACGACGACGATTGGCTCGAGCCGCGGGCCAATGCCGAGCAACTCGCGCTCGCGCGCGAGACCGATGCGGACATCGTCGTGGCCGGCTACCGGGATTATTACGAGGATGGCGACCGGCAGGAGCTGCATCCGTGGGTCGACTGCGACGACTTCGTCGCCCAGCAGCTCGGCGAGGTGAGCTACTCGCACTATTCGGCGTTTCTGTTCCGCCGCTCTTTCATCCAGGACATCCCGCATCGCCAGGAATTCGCGCTGCGCGACGATCGCATGTTCGTGCTCGAGGCGGCGATCAAGGGACCGCGGCTTGCGGTCTGGCGCCAGCCCGCGTTCGTCCATCGCCATCACCGCGGCGGCCGCCTGCAGCGCCATGGCGGCTTTCGCCGCAGCCTCGCGGAATGGACGACGCTCGAAGTGTACCGCAAGGCAACCAGCCTCCTGGAGAAGACGGGCGAGCTCACGCCGCGCCGCCGGCGGGCAGCGGCCGCGCAGATCTGGCCGGTCGTGCGCAACCTCGCGAAGAACCAGCTCGACGAGGCGGCGCGCGGCGCGGAGTGGATCGCCACGCTCGATCCCACTTTCGTGCCGCCGGTCCGCTCGATCCTGCGCAGCGCCTACCGCGTGCTCGGCTTCCGGATGACCGAGCGCCTGATCCGCGCCTGGGCGTTCTTCCGCAAGCCGCCGCCGGGGTACGTGTGATGGCGCCGGTCGGCCGGAGGCCGCGGATCGCCCACTGTGTCGGATTCTATTTTCCCGACATGGTCGGCGGAACAGAAGTCTATGTGCAGGACCTCCTGTCGGAGCTCGCCAAGCGCGAGGTCGACGGGTACGTCATTGCGGCGACCAACGAGGTCTATCGCCAGTACGATTGGCTAGGCGTGCCGGTGATCCGCTACCCGAGCAACTGGGCGAGCGTCCGCGAATACGCGCCGACGCGCCCACGAGCCGGCCTCAGCAAGTTTCAGGAGCTGATCCTCGAGAACCGCCCGGACATCTTCCACCTCCATTCTTGGACCAGCGGCGCCGGCCTCAACCACCTGTCGCAGATCGCGCAGCTCGGCATTCCCTGTGTCGTCACCATGCATGTGCCGTCGGCCCTGTGCATGCGCGGCACCATGCTGCTGCACGGCCGCCAGGCGTGCGACGGCCGGATCGACGAGAAGCGCTGCGCCCAATGCTGGTCGGAGCTGGTGGGTGTGCCCTCGGCGCTGGCCTATGCGATGACGCGCCTGCCGCGGATGTCGTTCGATGTGGGCGCGACCAACAAGATCGTGTCGCGGGCGGTGACGCTGCTGTCGGCCCGCTCACGCGCGGTCGTCCAGGCACACGAGCTGCATCAGATGGTCGACCTCAGCGCGACGATCGTGGCGCCCAGCGGCTGGGTCCATTCGGGGTTGCTGGCCAACGGCGTCGCGCCGGAGAAGCTCACGGTCTCACGGCAGGGCGTCGCCAGCGGCCTGGTCGAGGAGGCGGCGCGCGGCACGCGCAAGCCACCGTCGAACGAGCTTGTCGTGGGCTTCGTCGGCCGCCTGGAGCACTACAAGGGTGCGCACATCCTGCTGGAAGCGATCGCGCAGATTCCCCGGGAACTGCCGCTGCGTTTGCGCATCGCCGGCAGCGGGACGGAGCCTGAGTATCTGCGCAAGCTCATCCTGACGGCGGGGCAGGACAAGCGCATCGAGTTCCTGGGCTCGATCTCGCGGACGGAGGTCACCGAGTTCCTGCGCAGCATCGACGTTCTCGCCGTGCCGTCCAATTACATGGAAACCGGCCCGCTGGTGGTGCTGGAGGCGCACGCTTTCGGCGTTCCGGTGATGGGCGCCGACCTCGGCGGGATCAGCGAGCGCATTCGCGACGGTGTCGACGGCTGGCTACTGCCGTTCGACGACCCGGCGGCGTGGGCCACGGCGATCCAGGAGATCGCGCTCGATCGCGCCAGGCTCGCGCAAATTGCATCGAACATCGAGCCGTGCCGCACGATGGGCGATGTCGCATCGGAAATGACGGCGCTCTATCACGAAATCCTCGCCGGCATGCCGAGCGAGATCGCGACAGCGTGATCGTCTCACCCCATTTTGGGATGCAGCCATACTGAATCACAGCGGTCCTTGTGATATCCAGCCGGCGCAGGGAGACCGGGCAATCAGGGCCGGGATGGGTAGAAGCAGTTGAAGGTTCGGCAGCCGATCAATCTTTTCTTCGAGGAAATAGATCCCGACCGCTGGGTTCCGTTCGACCGCTATCCCCGGCGCGTGGTGCGCTTCCTGGTGCGCGGTCCGGCGCGCGCCCACGGTGCGCGACGGGTGTTCCTCAATCTGACGGCAGGCCTCGACCGCATCGGCGTGCCCTACCGGGTCAACGACTTCGGCCATGTGAAGAACAACCAGGAAGACCTCGTCTGCCTGCTCGGCCAGCCGCATCTGCTGCATCGCTTCGAGCATCACACGCCGATGATGTTCGGCACCGCGCTTTACAATCATCCAGTCGACGACGAGCACTTGCCGCGTCGCCACATGCTGCGCCAGGTGCTGGTGCCGAGCGACTGGGTCAAGGTCATGTTCTCCAAGTCTTGGCCCGACATCGTCTCGGTGTGGCCGGTCGGCATCGACACCGACCGCTGGGCGCCGAGCACCGCGGACAGCAAGAAGACGATCGACGTGGTGGTCTACGAGAAGCTGTTCCGCGAGCGCGACCGTTTCCTGGCCGAGCTGGTCGAACCGATGATGGCCGACCTGCGCCGGCGCGGCTTATCGGTTCATTACCTGCGCTACGGCTCCTATCGCGAGCGGGAGTTGATGACGCTGAGCCAGACCGCGCGCTCGATGATCTATCTCAGCCCGCACGAAACCCAGGGTATCGCGCTCGAACAGATGCTGTCGGCCAACGTGCCGGTGGTGGCCTGGGATCCGGGCGGCGACTGGCAAAGCCTGGAGTATCTCCTGCGCGGCGTGCGCTACAGGCCGGTCACCACCGTGCCGTACTGGGACGAGCGCTGCGGCGAGAAGTTCACCAGCGCTGCCGATTTCGGCGATGCCTTCTCGCGCTTCTGGCGCGGCGTCGAGACGGAGTCCTACGCGCCACGGCAGATGATTCTCGACAAGGGATTGACGCTCGAGGCAGCGGCGCAGGCCTATACCGAGCTCGCCGACAAGCACACCTACTGAGCGCCGTACTCGGCGTCCCAATCGGTCAGCGCGGGCTCGCGGCCGAGCGTTCCCGATTCGCCCGGCAGCAGGCGACTGACCAGCGCCGCCGGCAGCACGCGCCGCGCGGCCGTCGCCAACGCGAGATAGGACCCTCGCATCTCGAACGGATGGCGGCGCAGGGTGTTGCGGTGCCACCGCACCAGGCGGTCGGGATAGGCGCGGGTTTCCATCAGCGACGGCGCGTTCTGGGAGACGAAGGCGCCGAGCATGCGGCGCTTGCGGTCGATCTCCTCGGGCGTGAGGCGGAACTTCAGCACCGGTCGGCCGTCGATGCCGTCGGGCGGGCCGTAGTAGGAGACCAGCCCGAACAGCCAGCGGGTCGTGAGGGTCAGCACGCGATGGGGCGTGAAGACGAGCGAGGTGAAGGGGCTGTACTCGGGCGCCTCGAAGATCTCTATCGGCTCGTCTGGCCTGACGATCCGTCCGACCAGGCCGGCCAGCATGTCGTGCTGGACGTGGCCGCCCTCGAACATCGGCACGATGATGGCAGTCGGCCGGAACTCGTCGATGATCGCGCGCAGGGCGCGGCCGGCGGCGCGCAGTTTCTGCGGATCGCGCTGACGCAGCCGTGGCAGCAGGTCGAGATGCAGGAGGTCGCTATCGGCGAAGCCCGCCAGCCGCCAGGCCGCGCGCGTCTCGTCGGCACGGCGCGCCGCCTTTGCCGGATCGTCCTCGGGGGCGAGATAGACGATGCGCGTGGCGCCGCCGAGCGCGCGGTTGAGCGGGCCCACGCCGCCGGCGGCGATCACGCAGTCATCCTCGTGCGGCGCCAGGATCAGGAGGCGCTGCTTTTTCCAGTCCGCCCAGCGCTCCAGGCTCTGCAGGCGCAACAGTGCCCAGGCGGACACGGCGAGCAGGGCGGCGTAAAGCACGGCGAGCGGCAAGGCGACGAGGCCCCACGGCCAGCCGATGTCCAGCACGACCGCCCAGAGCAGCAGCGCGGCCAGGCCGAGCAGGGCGACCGCAAGGTCGGGACGGCCGAAGAGGCGGAGTTTCATCTGTGATTGACGCAGCACTTCTGATGGCACTATGCCAGACAGGAAGCGGGTGGGGCTCGTTTTTGCGCACGATTGAATTGCCAGTGAAGCGGCCGTGACTGCAAATTCCGGAGAGGCTCGCCTACGCCTGCTGCACGTCGTGCCGACCTACCTGCCGGCCGTACGCTATGGCGGCCCGATCCAATCGGTGCATGCGCTCTGCCGCGCGCTCGCCGCGCAAGGGCATGTGACGGACGTCTTCACCACCAACGTCGACGGCCCGGGTGACAGCGACGTGCCACTCGAGCGGCCGGTCGATCTCGAGGGCGTGCAGGTCACGTATTTTCCGAGCAGGCGGATGCGGCGCCTATACTGGTCACCGCCAATGCGGCGCGCGCTGTTTTCTCGCGTGACCCACTACGATCTGGTGCATGTGCACGCGATCTATCTCTGGCCGACCTGGACCGCGGCGCGTGCCGCGCGGGCGCGAAACGTACCGTACATCGTCTCGCCGCGAGGCATGCTGGTGCCGCAGCTGATCCAGCACAAGAATCGCTGGATCAAGCAGGCGTGGATCCGTCTGATCGAGAAGCCCAACCTCGAGCGCGCGGCGACGGTGCATACGACCTCGGAGATCGAGGCGCATCACCTCGGCGGCTTCTACTGGTCGCTGCCGAAGGTCGTCACTATCCCGCATGGCGTCGACGATCCGCAGGCCACCGGGGGTGCGACGCTGTCGCCCGACATCGCTGCCGCGATCGCCGGCGCGCCGCCCGTGCTGGCGTTCGGCCGCATCAGCTGGGAGAAGGGGCTCGACCGGCTGATCGCGGCGTTGCCGCTGGTTCCAATGACACGCGTGATCATTGCCGGCGGCGACGGCGGCCAGGCGGAGTTGCTGGCGGAGCAGGCACGCAAGCTCGGCGTCGCCGATCGCGTCACCATCATCGCGCGACACCTCGCCGGCGCTGACAAGGAAGCGCTATTTGCCTCGGCTACAGCCTTCGCCATGACGTCGCTGTCGGAGAATTTCGGGCTCGCGGCTTTCGAGGCGATGCGGCGCGGGCTGCCGGTGCTGGCGACGCCCGACGTCGGGATGTCCGAGATTGTCGCCAAGGCGCAGGCCGGCGTGATCGTCGATCCGTCGCCGGACGGCATCGCGCGCGGGCTCATGACGCTGCTCCAGGATCCTGCCGCGAGTCGTGTCATGGGAGAGAGCGGTCGCGCGCTGGTGATCGCCGAATACGGATGGAACGCAGTGGCCGCGCGCATGGTCGAGGTCTATCGCGCCGCCATCGAGGAGCGGGGTGGGCGCGGGCGATGATGGAGCTGCTGGAACAGAGTCCCTTCGACCTCACGAGTGAGCGGCGGATCGTGATCATCGCCGATTGGCTGCCGCCGGATTTCGGCGCGGTAGGCCAGTACATGCAGATGCGCGCCGAGCATCTTGCGGAGCGCGGGCACGAGATGACGCTGGTCGGACTTGCGGCGGCGCCGCGCTCGGTCGTGCGTCGCGAGATCGGCAAGGGGGTGCTGACCGAGTTGCGGCTGCAGGCCAAACCGGTGCCGCGCGGCTCGCTGGTGACGCGGCTGGCGTGGACGATCTGGACCAACCTGCGGCTGGCATGGGCGGCGTTGCCGGCGATGCGCGCGGCCGATGGCATTCTGTTCACTGGCTCGCCGCCGTTCCTCATCCATCTGCTGGTGCCGCTGAAGTTCCTGTGGCAGGGGCGGCTGGTCTATCGCATCACCGACTTCCATCCCGAGTGCCTGATAGCCGCCCAGGACAAGCCCTCGCGGCTGCTGACGACCTTGCTCTCGCTCACCAACTTCTGGCGCCGTCGCGTCGATCGATTCGAGGTGCTGGGCGAGGACCAGATGCGTCGGCTGCACGATGAGGCGGGCATCGTCTGCGACCGGATCGCGCTGGTGCGGGACGGCTCGCCGGTGGCGTTCCGGGACGACGACATCGTCGAGCCCGTACCGACCGAACTGGCCGGGTCGTGCGTGCTGCTCTACTCAGGCAATTACGGGATCGCCCACGAGGTCGAGACCTTCATCGAGGGCTATCGGCTTCACCACCGGGAAGGCAGTGGCCGGGTCAGGCTGTGGCTCAGTGCCACAGGCGCCGGGGCGGAGGAGCTGACCGGCCGGCTGATCGCGCTCGGCCTGCCGTTCCATCGCTCCAAGCCGGTACCTCTCGAACGGCTCGCCGGCCTGCTGAAGGCGCCCGACGCCCATCTGGTCGTCCTGAAGGACTCGTTCGTCGGATTCGTGATGCCGTCTAAGATTTATGCGTGTCTTGGGTCCGGCAAGCCACTTATTTTCGTCGGAAGTGCAGAATCCGACGTAGACTTGCTCAGCCGCAAATCGGAAGTGCCTTACTGGCGGGTGTCTTGCGGTGACCCGAAAGGGTTGATCGCCGCCTTCGAAGCCCTCGCCGACCGCTCCGTTCGATCGTGAGCAAAGGGCCCTCAAGTCCATGGCCTTGATACATTTGTTAGACCGTCATCCCGCTATCCGACTTGGAATCGGACAAAGATTTCGGTATTCTGACTGCAGATTTGGGTGGGAACCCACATGTCTTCGTCGGGGCCAAATCTATTGGGGATATGCGCGCCGGGGTAGCTCCTATACTGCCGGGTGGGATGGATGGCCAAAATGCATAAGTTTGCATTAAAAGCGCAAAGTATCGTGGCCGCCTTTGTGTTGCTCGGCAGCGGTACTGCGCTCGCGCAGGCGGCCGGTCAGCAGCAGGACCGCGATCAGAATCCGCAGCAGCCGCAAGGCACCGTGGGTCCGCTCCAGGGCGCCAATCCCAACGACGACGGAGCGATCGCCGGTACCGATGCACAAGGCAATGGCCCGCAGAACGACGATTCCGTTCAGGGCGCCGGCCCGCTGCAAGGTGGTGGCCCACTCCAGGGCGCGAACCCGGTTGATGGCGGAGGTCCGCTTCAAGGCGCAGGCCCGTTGCAGGGCGGAGGGCCATTGCAGGCTGGCGGCCCGCTGCAGGGCTCCGGTCCCTTCCAGGGTGCAAGTCCTTTCCAGGGTGCCGGTCCGTTGCTGGGCGATGGCCCGCTCCAGGGCGCCGCGCCCGTCATCGTCGGTGGTCCGGCCGACCTTGGCGCGCCTCAACTCTCGCTGGGCGTGCCGCCTGATTCGCCGCCGGTGATCCCGGTCAGCCTGCCGCCGACTCCGCCGGCCGATCCGCCGGCGGCGTCGCCGCTGCCGCCGTCCGATCCGCCCTCGAACCCGCCATCCGATCCGCCGACGCCAGTTCCGCCTTCCGACCCACCGTCCGATCCGCCGAGCGATCCGCCAACCCCGACACCGCCGTTGCCGCCCAGTATTCCGCCCACGCCGACCTGCACGGTGGGTTGCACGCCGCCGACGCCGCCTCCGGTCGTTACGCCGCCTTGCCAGTCGCTTGCGAGCGGCTGCACCTGACGATTAAAGGCCGTGCAGGATTTCTTCCAACCGACCATTGGACCGGTCCCGGGATGGCATGAAGGCTTCATGACGATTCGTGCCTC
This sequence comes from Reyranella sp., assembly GCA_036493235.1. Lineage (GTDB taxonomy): Bacteria > Pseudomonadota > Alphaproteobacteria > Reyranellales > Reyranellaceae > Reyranella. Next base: position 47,476 of record DASXQC010000192.1, on the reverse strand, counting down.
TCGCAGCCGGCTCATCTGGTCACCCTTGTTGGGATGGGCCCTGCTGTCGTGCGGGATGTCGGTGGTGCACGCGCAGACAACCGCGCCGGGCTCGACGACCACGACCACACCGTCGGACACCGACACGGGCAATCGGCCGACGATGCCGTCGTCCGTCCCGGCGGGCGGCGCCGTCGCGCCGATCGTCCTGCCGACTCGTCCTACCCAGCCCTACGGCGCGCCGACGCCGGCGGATCCGACCTATTCGACCTACGACCAGCAGACCAACCAGACGGTGCAGCCGCCTCCGCCGCCGTCGGCCGGCACGACCATCGTCAATGCGCCCTTCGGATCCTCGGTGCCGTACTTTGGTGGCATCACCAGCGGATTCGGCGGTGGGACGACGGCTAGTAGCGGTTCGTCGCCCGGCGACGCCACAGGCATCACGCTCGGCGCCTTCACCCTGATCCCGCAGCTCGAGCTCAATATCGGCGTCGACAATAACGTCTTCGCCCAGGCCGCTTCGCTCGGTACGACTAACTCGCTCTATTCGACGGTGACGCCGTCGCTCGACCTCAAGTCGGACTGGAACAACCACATGCTGCACGCGGTGGCGAGCGGTACAGTCGGCTGGTACGGGTCCGCGCCGACGCAGGATTTCCAGAACTACGGACTGGCGGTCGACGGCAAGGTCGACATCCGCCACGACCTCTATGTGACCGGCTTGATCGGCTTCAAGCGTGCGACCGAAGCGCTCGGCACGCCCAACGTGGCGTTTGCCCAGGCGCCGACGGTCGTCGACACGCTGCCGGTCCAGATCGGCCTGTATCAGGAATTCAACGACGTCTTCTACCAGATCGGCGCCGCGGCGACGCGCTACTGGCACTACGACTACAGCACGATCACCTCGCAGGGCCTTCCAGCCTCGAGCCGCAACCGTTTCGAGTATGCCGAGACGCTGCGGGTCGGCTATCATGTCGGAGAGAGCCTCGATCTCTACCTTGCCCCGTCGCTCAATCAGATCCGCTACATCGAAACGATCAATGCCGCTGGCCAGGATCGCAATTCCAACAACACGAACCTCGGCGTCGGCGCGACTTGGCGGCCCAATGAGGTCAGCGTGCTGGAAGGCGAGATCGGCTACCAGAACAAGACCTATAATAGCGGGGGCTTTGCCAGCGATTCGGGCCTTTCGTTCAGCCTCAAGGGCACGTGGTCGGCTTATGCTCCGCTCACTTTGCGCCCGACCATTACCCGGTCGATCAACGAAACCGCGCTCAGCGACTACAAGAACTACACGTCGACCATCTTCGCGCTCGATTACACCTACGTGATCCACGACGCTTGGACACTGGCCGGCGGCCTGCTGTTCAGCGTCGCCGACTACGCGGTGGCCGACGGCGTGCAAGGGGTCAATCCGCGGACTGATTACTTCATGCGCAGCCAGATCGGCTTGCTTTACAGTATCAAGCCGGAAATCCAAATTGGCCCGTTCTTCGAATACTCTCGCGCCTCGACGACCGATCCGACGACCGGGCCGTCGTATGATCGCCAGATTTACTCCATTCGATTGATCGCGAAGCGGTGATGCCGTGCTGAGATTCATTCCTGGAAACCTCCGTCACCTCCTGTCCGGCAGGCCGGCCCTCGCCGGGGTGGCCGTGCTCGCGCTGCTCGGCGCTGCCGCCTGTGATGGCCGCACCACTGGCGTGTGGCAGTTGCCGACTCCACCTCAGCGCGACGTCACCTCGTTCAGCCAGACGCCCCCGATCAACGGGCCGACCGTCGCGCGGACCAACGACTGCAAGCAAACCGATGCCGGCTACCGGTTGGGCGCGGGCGACAAGATCCGGGTGATCGTCCTGCAGGACACCGAGTTCTCGGGCGATTACGAAGTCAACGCCTCCGGCGGCATCTCGGCGCGCATGCTCGGGCCGATCCAGATCGTCGGCAAGACGATCCCGGAGATCGAGGAAATGCTGCGCGACAAGTACAAGGCGCAGGGCTATCTGGTGGCGCCGCGGCTCAGCGTCGAGCTGGTCTCGATGCGGCCGTTCTACATCATCGGTGAAGTGACGCGGCCCGGCCAGTTTCCCTACGCGAACTGCCTACGCGTGATCCAGGCGATCGCCATTGGCGGCGGGTTCACCCGCCGCGCCGGAAAGACCCGGCTGACGATCAAGCGGTTCTACTCGACCGCTGCGGAAGAAGAATACGTAACCGAGGACACCCTCGTGGAACCCGGTGATGTGATCCGGGTTGGAGAGAGGTGGTTCTAGGAATTACGGCAGGACTCGGGCCTGGGGCTGTGGGAGCTCCGGACCTATGAAGGAGGGCCATCCGGTGCGGAAACGCCGGTCGGTCCTTGGGTTTGTGGAGGGGTCGGCAAGGCCGGTCGCGGGATGGTAAACTATGGGTTCTTTCTCTAGGGTCTCTAACATGGACGATGAGGCCGGTTTCGGCCGGATCTCGCAGCAGACAGCCGATCCTGTCAGTTCTTCGGGCCAACAGCATGCAATGGAGGCCCCGAACGAGCTGTGGGAGTGGCTGCGCCTGCTCAATCGGCGCAAAGCCCTGATCATCGGGGCGGGCCTGCTGGCGGTCGCGCTGATGGCGCTGATCATTGCCCAGGCGACCCCGATGTATAAGGCGTCGGCCCGCATCATGCTCGACACCAGGACCTTCACCCCGGTGAAAGCTGAGGCGGCCCTGTCCGGCGTCGACACCATGAACATGGGCGCGATCCAGAGTGAGCTGGAGGTCATCCAGTCCGAGTTCCTGATCGGCCGCGTGGTCGACCGGCTGGGTCTCGCCTCCAATCCCGAGTTCAACGGCACCAAGCCGCCGGGCTTTCTCGACAGCTCGCTCGCGCCGATCCGCGAGCTCTGGCATTCGGGCATTGCCTCGCTGCTGGCCCCGCCGCAGGCGCGCCAGCCGCAGAACGCACCGGCGACGCCGCAGCGTGGCGCCAAGGCCGACGACAGCGACCCCGGCCGCCGCACCGCGATCGGCACTGTCGCGGGCCATCTCAGCGTCAGCCTGCTGGGCCGTACCTTCGTGATCGTGATCACGGTGGAGAGCACCGACGGCACGATGTCGGCGCGCATCGCCAACGCGATCGCCGAGGTCTACCTGGCAGACCAGGTCGACAACAAGAACGAGGCCAACCGTCGCGCCACCGAATGGCTGGAAGAGCGCCTGGCCGAGCTGCGCCGTAACCTGCAGGTTGCCGAAGAGGCGGTCGCCACCTACCGCCGCGACAAGGGCCTGGCGGGCAGTCCCGAGGGCGTCGTCTCCACGCAGACGCTGTCGGACCTCAACACGCGCTACATCGCCGCCAAGACCCGGCGCATCGAGAAGGAGAGCCGCCTGGTCGCGCTCTCCAAGGCCAGCCTCAACCCCAATGAGGTCGCCAACATCGCCGAAGTGGCCAACAACGCCACGCTGAGCACGCTGCGCCAGCAGGAAGCCGACCTCAACCGCAGGATCGCCGAGTACCAGACCACCTTTGGGCCGAACCATCCCAAGGTTCTGCAGGTCCAGGCCGAGCTGGCTGCAGTGCGCGGCCGCTTCCTGGCGGCGACGCAGAGCCTGACCCTGGCGATCCGTGCCGAGCTCGACGCGGCCAAGTCGGAGGAGGAGGAGCTGCGCACCCAGGTCGAGAAGTCCTCGGTCATGGTGGGCGCGACCAGCCAGTACGAAGCCGAACTCAAGCAGCTCGAGCGCGAGGCGCAGTCCAACCGTGCTCTCTACGAAAGCTTCCTGAACCGCTTCAAGGAGCTGCGCGAGCAGCAGGACATCCAGCGGGCCGACGCGCGCATTCTGGCCTATGCCTGGCCGGCCGGCGCGCCCAGCTCACCGCAGTACAAGACCGGCCTGTTCGCCGCGTTCCTCATCGGCTGCTTGCTCGGCATGGCTGGCGCGGTGGCGGCAGAGAAGCTGGACCGCGTGTTCCGCTCGGCCTCGCAGGTCGAGAAGGCCACCGGCGTTGCCGTGCTCGGCATGGTGCCGCTGATCAAGGGCTCCGCCGGCCTGCGCGCCAACATGGTCACGCAGGTGCTGGACCGCACGACCTCGTCGGCCGCGGAGGCGATGCGCGCGGTGTTCACTGCGATCAGCCTCAGCAACCTCGATCGCCCGGCCCGGGTGATCGCGGTCACGTCGTCCACACCGGCCGAAGGCAAGACGACCTTCGCGGCGGCGTTGGGCGGCCTGCTCACCAAGATGAACGCCTCGCGCCGCGTGCTGCTGGTCGACCTCGACCTGCGGCAGGCCAAGCTGGCGGTCGCGCTCGGCCTCAAGGAGCGCGGCGGCACCATCGACGAGTACCTGATGGGCACCAAGACGCTCGATGAGTGCATCCGTCGCCACGACGTCTCGGGCGTGGATTACATCTGCGCCCGCGCTGACACGCCGAACGCGCCGGAGATCCTGGAGTCGCATGCCATGAAGGCCGCGTTGGCAACCTTCGCGGACCGCTACGACCTGGTAATCCTCGACAGTCCGCCGGTGATGGCGGTGTCCGATGCACGCATCATCTCGCAGCTCGCCGACTACACGATCTTCATCGTGCATTGGGCCAAGACGCCGCGCGACGTGGTGAAGAGCGCGGTCGCGGCCCTGCTGGGCGTCACCGACCGCGTCGGCATCGTCATCAACAAGGTCAACCTCGCCAAGCACGCGCTCTACGAGTACGGCGACTACGGCGACTACTACTCGCGCTACAACTCCTACTATGGCGCAAACCCCAACCAGCGGGGTGCCGGCGCCGGTGGGGGCAGCGCCGACGGTAGCACGGGTGGCCGCCGCGAGCGGGCCCAAGGCGAGCCTAGCCGTCCGCGCCGGGCAGCTGCCGAGGATGAGAGCGGCATTGCCAAGCTCAAGCGTATCGTGCCGCGGGTGAAGTGAGTTGCTTCCCCCGCTTCGTGGGGGTAGTCGCTTCAGATGCTGCGACGTTTGTTCGGTCTTGCGCCTGCGACGCGGCCGGGAACCGTCCCGGCCGGGCAGGCGGTGTACGCCATCGGCGACATCCACGGCCGTCTCGACCTGCTCGAGGATCTGCTGGCGCAGATCCGGGAGGACGCCGCGCAGCAGCCGTTAGATTCGGCACGCAGCCTGATCTTTCTCGGCGACTACGTCGACCGCGGCCCGGAAAGCCGCGGCGTGGTCGATGCCGTGATGTCCGACCTGCTGCCGGGTTTCACTACGGTCCGTTTGATGGGCAATCACGAAGAGGCGCTGCTCTCGTTCCTGGACGGCGAGAGCGACGGCATCGACTGGCTGTCGTTTGGCGGGCTGGAGACGCTGTTGTCCTACGGCGTGCCGTTGCGCAGCCTGCCCAACAGCGGCGAGGCGGTGAGGGCGCTGCAGACTGCGCTGATCGAGGCGGTGCCGGAACGGCACGTCGCCTTCTTTCGCCGCTGCCTGCTGCACTACACGGTCGGCGACTATGTCTTCGTGCATGCCGGCGTGCGGCCGGGCATCACGCTGGAGAAGCAGACACAGACCGACCTGCTGTGGATCCGCGACGACTTCCTGCGCGTGCGCACGCCGCTGCCGGGACGCGTGGTGGTGCATGGCCACACGATCTGCGACCTGCCGCAGAATCGCGGGCATCGCATCAATATCGACACTGGCGCTTTCGTGAGCGGGCGGCTCACCTGCCTGGTGCTGCGCGGTAGCGAGCGCCGATTCCTCTCGACCGGCGACCAGCTCGCCGACACCTGACGTCAGTGTCAGTGTCAGGGCAGGGGCGGGTGGCGCTCCTGACGGTTGGCCCAGCGCCGGTGAGACACGGTTGCGATGGCAAGGCCGATGGCCAGGATGACAGGGCCCGATGCCCAGACGAGATGACTCACGTTTTGGAGAATATGTTCGGCGGACATCGACAACTCCGAAGGCATGCTGGCGAATGCCAACCCCGGACTGGCGATCACCCTGACGGATCAACCCGAAGCAAGACGTACGGTTGCAACGTGCGCGCATCTGTCCTCGCGACCGCCTCACGCAAACGTAAGCGGCCCGTGCGAATTGCGCGTGCCAAGCTGACGCCTCCTTTCAGGGAGGACACATGCTCACCATCCGCTTCATCGTTGGCCTGTTGGCCGCGGCCGTCCTCGGTTTGAGCTTCACCGCCTCGGCGCAGACCACGCCTGTGCGCCTGCGCGGCGCGATCACCGCCATCGACGGCAAGACCGTGACCATCGCCGTGCGGGACGGCACGACTGCGAACGTCAAGCTGGCCGACAATTGGGGGGTCAGCCTCGTGACGCCGTTGACGCTGGCCGACGTCAAGCAGGGCAGCTTCGTCGGCATCGCGTCGATCGGAAGCGACGCCGACCGTACCGCGCTCGAGGTGCTGGTGTTCCCGGAAGCGCTGCGCGGCACCGGCGAAGGCCACTATGCGTGGGACCTCAAGCCCAACAGCATGATGACCAACGCCAATGTCGCTACGGTGGCGAGCGCCTCCGACGGCCAGACGCTGAAGCTCGACTACAAGGGCGGCGGCACGCAGACCATCAAGGTGAAGCCGGGCACGCCGATCGTCACTTTCCAACCAGGCCAGCAGAGCGACGCCAAGGTCGGCGCCAAGGTGTTCGTCATCGCCCAGAAGGCGGCCGACGGCAGCATGACGGCCGCTCGCATGGCGGTTGGCAAGGACGGCTTGACGCCGCCGATGTAAGGCAACTCTTTCCAGAGAGCCAATTCGGAACAAGCGGGCGCAGCTTGGATTTGCGACTCTAATGTCTACCTCGAGGGTCAACCAGACCAAGTATTGCACGACGTTCGGCGGAGAGGTGCAATCGTTGAGATAGATTAATCTAACAAACTCTCAGGTTCGTTGGGCTCCTCACGGGCGAGGTTCTTCAGCTCGGTGAACATCGCGACGACGTACAGCACAATGTTCGTGAGGATCCAGACGACGCCGAACAGGTCGGGATAGGCGAACGTCGTCGAGCCGATCTGGAAGGGCCGTGGAGGCACGAAGTACAAAACGGCGTTGGCCACGAGGAAGAGACAGCGTACCTCGGTTAGACCCATACCGCCCGTCGCCAGATGGAAAACGCCTGTGGCGTGGGCGCGCAACAGCGACTGAGCTGTCATCATCAGATAGGCCGCGAATCCTGCGGCCACGATCTCCGGCCTGATATAGCCGGACATGCCGAGGCCCAGCGAAAACAGCGCCTGGGCGAGAATGTCGACCGACTGATCGAGGAAGAAGCCGTAGCGCGGACGTTCGCGCCCCCGCAGCCGGGCCACACGGCCATCCAGCGAATCGCCGTACCAGTTCAGGATTAATCCCACTTCAACGAGCCAGAGGAAGGCCGCTTGGTGCGCAGCCAGAGCGTAACCGACAAAGGCGAGTACCGCACCGCTGAAGCCGAGTGCCGTCAACTGGTTTGGCGTGACGAAGCGGGGCAGGCGGACGGCCAGAAAGTCGAGTGCCCGCGCTTCGACTGTTGCCAGCCAGCCGCTATTGGAGCGCTGCAAACCCCGCGAGGAGGACATTGGTCAAGTCTCCGCCGGCGGCCGCGGTCTGACATGGAAACGGGTCTTGTCCGCGTCGCGTCGGCGCCACGATTCAGGCACGAGCAGACTGAGGCGGGACAACCAGAACGGCACGGCCGGGAAGCCGATCAGTGCCCGGTTTGCGTCAAGTCCGGCAAGGATTCGCCGGGCAGCATCGTCGGCGGTGACCGCGTCGGGATGAGCACCGACATGGTCATCGGACATCGGCGTGATCACGAAGCCTGGACAGGCCACGACGACGTTTACTCCTTGGCCCGAAAGGGCGCTGCGCAGCGCGACTCCGTAGGAGACAAGGGCGGCCTTCGAAGCGGAGTAGGCCGGGGCATCCGTCAACGGAAAGAAAGCAGCCAATGAAGACACAAGCACGATACTGCCCCGGCGACGTCTGCGCATACCGGGTAGCACGGCATGGATGACATCGATCGTCGCAAGGAGATTCGTCTCCAGGACCTGACGTGCGGTCGTTCCGCTCTCGACAATCTCGTCGGCGCGCCGGCCGTCGAGGATGCCGGCGTTGGCGATCAAGAGATCGAATCCGAGCTCGCGATCGAGATCCTCGCACGCGGTCACGATCCGATCGCGATCGCGGACATCGATGTCGATCTTGCGACACGTCGCCGCCTTGGCCCGGCACGTTTCGGCCACGTGCTCAAGTCGTTCGGCGTTACGTGCCATCAGGACGAGCAACCGGCCCGGCGCGGCAAGCCGTTGGGCCAACGCCGCCCCTATGCCGCTAGACGCGCCGGTGATCGCGACGGTCCGATAGTTCATCCCTTGGCGACCATGGACACGAAGGAGGGCCCGCTTCGGACGATCTTCAATTCCTCAGCGATGGCATCCAGGACACTATCGATCTGGCCGGCCGAGTGCTGGCTGGTAATGAAAATCCGTAGTCGCGCTTGATTCTCCGCGACGCCAGGAAAGATCGCCGGCACGATGTTGAATCCGCGCGCCAGCAATCGGTCGGCCAGTATGATGGCTTGCGCGGAATTGCCGATGATCACAGGAACGATGGCGGCGCCAATGCTAAGGCCTGTATCGAGGTCGCGGGCCTTCGCTCCGGACAGAAAGTATTGTCCGTTGTCGCGCAACCTGTGCAGCCGTTCGGGTTCCGCCCGCATTACGTCGATCGCCGCATGAGCCGCTGCGGCGACTGGTGGCGACAGCCCAACGCTGTAGACAAAGCCCGGCGTCGTGTACTTCAGGATCTCGATAAGCGCCTTGCTGCCGGCGATGTAGCCGCCTGTGGCGGCCAGCGACTTGCTGAGCGTGCCCATCCAGATGTCGACATCGGTCGGCGGGACATTCTGCTCCTCAGCGATGCCCCTTCCAGTGGCGCCGAGGACCCCCAGTGAATGCGCCTCGTCGACCATGAGCCAGGCATTGTAGCGGCGTTTGAGCTTGATCAGGGCTGCGAGGTCCGGCATGTCGCCATCCATGCTGTAGAGCCCCTCGGTAACGACGAGCGCCCGCCGATGCCGAGCACGGTTGAGCCTGAGTGCGCGCTCGAGGCTTTCGAGATCACCGTGAGGCCAGGTAATCCGCTTGGCTCCGGCCAGCTTGGCACCCTCCGTGACGCTATTGTGGATCAACGAATCGCAGAGGATCAGGTCTTCCGAGCCGAGCAGCGTACCGATGACCGAGACGTTGGTGGCATGGCCGGACACGAAGGCTAGGGCATCCTCGCTGCCATGCAGCCTGGCCAAGGAGACTTCCAACTCGCGATGGATCTCGCGTTCGCCCGCAGTCAGGCGACTGGCCGAGACTGACGTGCCAAAACGGTCGATGGCGACCTTGGCCGCTGCGCTCACGACAGGATGCCCATTGAGTCCGAGATAGTCGTAGGACGAGAAGTTCGCGACCGTTCGACCGTCGATCGTCGTTGTCTCGCGGGCGCGGCCGTGATGCAGGCGATGGAACGGGTTGGAGATTCCGGTGATGTCGCTCGCGGCGCGTCCTAGTTTGAATATCTCGTATTCCGGCAGCTCACTGAACGCTGCGTGTTGCTCTGCCTGGCCTAGCGGCGCTTCGCGGGCCGCAGTCGAGCGCTTCGGCTCACGTCCGAATGTCTCGAGGACCTGTCGGACCCGATTGACCGTTTCCTGGGCGTCGTCGTGATATGCAGCCATCTCTAGTTGCTGAGGTCATGCAGCCTGCCGAGGACGGCGTCGACGGCGGCATTCTGCTCCTCGATCGTCGTTGTGGCTATCTCTTCGGCAAAATGGCTTGTTGTGATCGCTGCCAGCGCGCTCGGTACAGTCTGCTTCTGTTCGCCCGTCACCAGTGGTGCGATCCGGCGGGCGACGTCGACCGGAGTAATGCCGCTCGACAGCGACATCATCGGCAGGTCGACCTGCAACACGCCCTCGACGACGTTGCGGAGTTCCAGCATCATCAGGGAGTCCATGCCGATTTCGGAAAGCGGTCGATGGCGGTCGATCTCCTTAGGAGGCAGCCGCAGTACTCGAGCGATCTCCTCGACTACGATTTCGACCAGTGCATCGGCGGCGACATCCACCGAAAGGCCGCGCAGTTTCTCGAGGATGGCAGCCGATTCGCCCGACTGGCGCGATCCACTGGTGGCGCCCAGCGACCCGAAGATTGGGGTCCTGACAACCGCCAATTCGTGCCGCGCCAGCGACCAGTTGATCCTCGCGAGTGCGCAATGCGCCGTTGCGGGCCGGCCAGCCTGATCGAAGGCCCAGTCGAGGCCGTCCAGAGCGGTTTGCGCCGAGATCAGACTCGAGGAAAAGCGCTTGCGCAGATTGGAGTCCGTGGCGATGTTGCGCGAGATGTAACCCGCGTCCTCGATGCCGCCCCAGGAGACGGCGATAGCGGGCAGGCCGCGAGCCTGCATCTGTCGGGCGAGACCTTCCATGAAGCCATTGGCCGCGACATAGTTGAACTGTCCGGGGTTGCCGAACATTGTCGTCGCCGACGAATAGAGCAGCAGATAATCGAGATCGAGGTCGGCCGCGATGCGTTCGAGGTTGAGCGCGCCGGTGATCTTGGGTCGCAGCACTGTTTCAATGGCGTCGGCATCGATTCCTTCGATTAGCCGGTCGTCAATCACCATCGCAGCATGGACGATGCCCTTCACCGCGCCAACTTCGCTCACACCGCGCAGCAGTTGCCGAAGTGTCGCCTCGTCGGCGACGTCGACGCTTTCGACCGACACACCGACGCCCTTGCGGCGGAGCTTATCTAGCTCCGCCTGATCACCCTCCGAGACGCGGCCGGACCGGCTGGCCAGCACCACGTGGCGCGCACCACGGTCGGCCAACCAACCAGCCGTGGCGAGACCAAAGCCGCTTGTGCCGCCTATGATGACATGTGTGCCCTGAGTGCCTACAGGGAAGGCACCGCGCATTTGGCCGCGAGCGGCCTTTGAGGCCGGCGGCCGGATCACGATCTTGCCCACATGGCCAGAGCGCTGCATCAAGCGGAAAGCGTCATCCACACGTTCACCGACGAACACGCGATGCGGCAGTGCCACAAGCTGGCCAGTGGAAAAGAACCCGATGATCTCGCCGAACAGCCGGCAAGCGACGTCGCGGTGTTCGGCGATCAGCTGGTCGATGTCGACGCCAAAGTAGGAGAGGTTGCGCCGCAAGGGCCGGAGTCCGAGATGGGTGTTGGCGTAGAAATCGCGCTTGCCCAGCTCGACAAAACGGCCGAAGGGACGCAGGCAGTCCATCGAACGGCTCATAGCCTCGCCCGCCAGCGAGTTCAGGACGACGTCGACGCCCTTGCCGTTCGTATAAGCGTTGATCTCATCGGCGAAGGTCAGCGTCCGCGAATTGCAGACGAAATCCACGCCATAGTGGCGGAGGAATGCGCGCTTCTCCTCGCTGCCCGCCGTGGCGACGATCCGTGCACCGACCAGGCGCGCGATCTGGACCGCGGCAAGGCCGACTGCGCCCGCCCCACCGTGGATCAGGACAGTCTCCCCACCTTTCAACCGGCTGAGATGCAGAAGCGAGTAGTACGCCGTGAGGAACGCGACTGGGATAGTGCTCGCGGCATCGAAGGTGAGATCGTCCGCCATCCGCGCGAAAGTGAAGGCAGGCGCGACGACATGGCTTCGGAAGGCGTGCGCGGCGAAACCTACGACCTTGTCGCCGAGCCTCACCGTATCGACGTTGGCGCCAACTCGCGTGACAATGCCAGCGCATTCCATGCCGAGGCTGGCTCCTGCATAGCCCTCCTCGAGCGCCTCCTCCGGCAGCAGGCGAAGGTTCCACATTACGTCCCGGAAGTTTAGGCCGGTCGCCGCCACCTTGACCTCGATCTCACCCACCTTGGGGAAGGACCTTTCCTCCGTGATCCAGGCGAGGCGGCCATGCTCGGCGCGCGGCGACAGGCCAATCGCGGTGTGATCGGCGTCGGGGGCGGCGTCGGCGACAGCCCTTGCGGTCGCTCCGCGACGGATGCGGACGATTGTGCGATGCGCGCCCGAAACGAAGATCTCTCGATCGGCTTCGGGTGCCATCAATTCGTCCGCGGTCCGGTCGATCGTCGATGCGGTAGTATCGGCAAGGCCAAGGCAGCGGATCTGGAGTCCGGCATATTCGTTCTGCGCTACGCGCATCGCCGACGTGACCGAGGTCCAGACCGGTAGAGCAAGAGGCTGGGTGACATCTTCGACCTGATCGAACTCGATCAGAATCCACAGGCGCCGGACGGTATCGCCGATCCGCCGGCAGCGTGCGGCAATGCCGGCGAGATGACGTGTTAGGACGGCCATCGGATCGGCCATCGCGCGCATAGCGGCGATCGTCCATACGATGTCCGTCGTCGGTCGGGCAGGAGAGGCTAGATCCGGGGGCTGCTCGCCAAGGCGCTCAGCGACACGGCTGCGCAGTTGGACGTTCCCCTTGGATTCGCTGGCATCATCGCCTTCCCAGGAGAAGACCGACTCGGCGCCCGAACTCTCGTCGGGGGCAGCTGCCGGGGCGATGGCCTGGATGAAAATGCCAATATGCGTGCCATCCACTACCGAACTTGCTGACGCCGATCTCATGCCGGCCAGGTCCAACTCGTCGATCCACTCCTGACGCGTCAACAGCGCGCCGACAGGAAAGGCTGGGTTGGCGGACCGGGCCCACCAGGTGGCTTTCGTGCCCCGAACGATGTCCCAGAAGAGACTGGGGCTCAGCTCTCCCGCGACGACGGGCGCTCCCGGCCGCAGCACGCGTATTACCGACGCGAGGCCGCCGTCGAAGGCTGCAACCTCGCTCAGCGCATCGATCGCGAAGGCGAGATCGATGCTCCGCGGCGCGAGTTCCCCGAGCGACGTCCACGCCACCCAGCGGATGCGGGCCTCTGAATCGCCAGCCGCAAGTCTCGCCTGTTCGAGGCGGCCGGGATCGACGTCGGTCACCAACAGTTCGAGATTGCCGAAGCGGTTGATGAGGTCGTGGCCGGCGGTAAGGTGCTCGCTGCCGACCATGAGAACACGGAAGAGGCGATCGTCGTCGGCTTGCTCAATGATCGCATTCAGATGGCCGACGACGGACTGACGCAACAGCTGCGTCTGGCTCGAGGCCAACCCGAGATTGCGCCAGTGGGCCGAGGTCAGCTCGTGTATCGCATCAGGGTCGGCAGACAGGAGCCGGCCAAGAATCTCGTCGATCCGGGCAAGGCTCGTGGCTTCCACCGTCATGGTTGGGTGGCGCACCGTCAGCGAGCCCAGAATGGAGGCAACCTGCGGGAGGTCACAAGTCAGCGACGGGACAAGCTTGCCGTCCTTCTCGTGTGCGAGGTTGCGGAGTTCCAAATGCCAGAGTAGGCCGGCGCGATAGAACTCGCGCCAAGTCGCAGTCACAGCTTCGTCGGCTGATACCTCGTCTGCAACGGCGAGCGCCTGCCAAGCGGAGCGCAGGCACCCCGCTTCGAGCAGCAGCAGCGATTCGTCGAGACTTGCGGGCGCATTCGTGGTCGGCGCTACGGACTCGCGAAGAGGAATCAATCGCGATGCCTTGCCTTCCCGATCGAGATGCCACGCGGTCGTTCGGTAACCCAGCGCGGCAGGGTCGGTCAGGGCATCCGCCGGAGCTTCGATCAGGCGCGCCTCATCGGCGGCGAGAACGATGTCACCCTTATCGTCGCGAAGCTCGATATCGAGAGTAATCGATGTGGGCGACTGACGGACTGTACGCACGATGACAGACTTCGCCACCACACCCGGCTTGTAGAGCCGCACGCAGCCCAGGCGAATGGGTACCATGCGCGTCATCGGCTGGTCGGCCACGCCGGCTTCCTCGGTGGCGAACAGGGTATGGAAGGCCGAGTCGAATGCTGTCAGGTCGGTGACGTAAGCACCCTCGATGGGGAAGGATGGCGGATCGAGAGGCGCGACGGCGCGTTTGGGATGAGGATAGGAGACCTGCTGCATTCGCTGGAACGCCAGACCATAGGTGAAGCCCAATTCCTGTGCGCACTCGTAAATCCTGGCCTTCTTCACCGTCACGGGGCCGGTCCCGGCCGGTGTCACGAGCTTAGCCGTGATCGGAGAGCGGCGGACGATTCCCCGCGCGTTCAGGCTCCAGTCGGCCAGGCCGCCACGCAGGCGCGAGTAAAATTCAGCGAGACCGCTTTCCACTGAGAAGCGGACCTTGGTCTCATGCGAAGTGCGGCCGTCGAAGATGATGGGCCGGACGATATCAAAATCGCGGAGTTCGAGGGCGACACTGCCCAGGATTTCGCTTGCTGCGGCGAGCACGGCCTCGACATAGGCGGTGGCGGGGAATACCGCGACGCCACCCACCTTATGGTCCTGCAACCAGGGAAACAGCACGGGGTCGACGATGGAGAACCACTCGGCCGAATCGAAGCGGGGACGTTGTCCTAACAGAGGATGCGCCACGTCGATCAGCTGCATGCTGCTTTCGATCGTGGGTTGCATCTTGAAGGGCGTGTGTTGCCAAGGATAGAGCGGCAGCAGCACAGCCGTAGCCGGCGGTGGTCCGAATACACGCTGCTGGTCGATCTTGCCGCCGGCAAGCAGGACGCGCGCGACAGCCAGCTCTAGCGGGTCCTGCGGACCATCGGCATCGTTCATTGCTTCGACGACAATGCCCCGATTGCCCTTCTCGCGCAGCACGTCGCGGACGTAACTGGTGAGAACGGGACGAGGGCCCACTTCAACGAAAACGCGATAGCCATCATTCAAGAGGCAAGCGAGCGCTGAGTCGAACTGTACTGGATCGCGGACGTTGCGCCACCAATGCTCGGCGCTAAGGCTTTGGCCGTCGATCGCCTCGCCTGTTACCGACGAGACGAGCTTGCGTCGGTTCGCGTGCGGCTTCAGACCCTCGAGTTCGCGCAGCAGCGGCGCGCGGACCGGATCCACCAAAGCGCTGTGGAAGGGATAATCGAGATCGAGGCGGCGCGCGCTGACGCGGGCCTTCTCCGCTGCCGCGAGCAGCCGGTCGATCTCGGGCGTGGGGCCGGAGACGGTGACGCTGCGCCAGCTGTTGATCGCGGCAACGTCGACTTCTTGGGCGTTGGCCATCTTCAAAAAGCGTCGCGCCTCGCGCTCGCTCAGCATCAACGCCGCCATGCTGCCGGTACCGTGAGTCGACTCCTGATGTCGGCTGCGGGCGATGACCACGTCGATCGCTTGCTCCAAGCTGAGCGCGCCGCTGGCCCAGGCGGCCGACACCTCACCGACACTGTGACCCATGACCGCAGAGGCCGTGAGGCCGCTCTGTTCGAGGGCGCGAACGGTGGCGACCTGAAGAGCGAGCAACAGGGGTTGCGAGTAAGTCGCACGTCGCAGCCGATCGGCAAGGTTCTCGACGAAGAGTTCGTCGACGATCGACCAAGCCTGGACCTTCCGGAAGTGTCCGTCGATCTCCGTAAGTGCTTCCCGGAAGTGGACGTTGCCCTGCCATGCTCGCCGGCCCATGCCTGACCACTGCGAGCCATTTCCGGAGAAGAGGAAGGTGACCGGCAATTCGTTGCCCAGCGCCTGTCCCGTCAGCACCGACGGTGCAGTGCCCTTCTCCGCAAACTCGCGCACGTTGCGGCGGATTTCTTCCGCCGTCCCACCACGAATCAGCGCACGATGGGGCAGGGCATCGCGCAGATAGGCGGCTGCACCGATGAATTCGGGAACGGCGCGCCTTTCGCGCGGCCATTGCATGTCGAAGGCCTTGGCGAGTGAAGCCACGCCGTCACTGTTATGAGCGGTGATTAGAAGCGGAGGCGGAGGAGCGTTCGCGCGCAGATAGACCAACCGCTCGGTCGCGGCCTCCCTCCGCAGGATCGCATGCGCGTTGGTACCGCCGAAGCCGAAGGAGTTGACGCCGGCCAGCATGCTACCCTGCTGCTCGGAGGGCCGCCAGTTGCGGTCGATCACCCGAAGATTGAGCTCGTCGAAGGCGATGTTCGGGCTCGGCGACTTGTGGTGCAGCGTCGCCGGCACCATGCCGTGATTGAGAGCCATGACGGTCTTCAGGAGGCCGGCCAGACCCGATACTGGCTCCAGATGGCCAACGTTCGACTTGATTGAGCCGATTGGCAGCGGGCGAGCCCGCTGCTGACCCAAGCCCTTGCCCAGCGCATCCGCCTCGATCGGATCGCCGACCTGGGTGCCGGTGCCGTGCGCCTCGACGAAGAGGAGATCGGCGGGATCGACGGAGAATTCGCTGTAGATGCTCTCCAGGAGGGCGCGCTGCGATTCGGCTGACGGCAGCGACATGCCTGTCGTGCGGCCGTCCTGGTTCATGGCCGAGCCGACGACGACGCTGTGGATGTGGTTGCGCGACCGGTGTGCGGCCTGGATCGAACGCAAGACGACGGCGACGACGCCTTCGGCGCGGACGTAACCGTCAGCGCCTGCGTCGAACGGCCGGCAGAGGCCGGTTGGCGACAGCATCGAGGCACGAGAGAAACCGACGTAGGAGTAGGGCGAAAGGATCAAGTTGGCGCCGGCAACGATTGCGGTGTCGATCGTGCCGTTGCGAATGGCCTCCGAAGCGAGATGAAGCGCGACCAGGGAAGAAGAGCAGGCCGTGTCGATCGAGAGGCTCGGACCGCGCAAGTCCAGCGTGTAGGAAATGCGGTTCGACATGATGCTCAACGAATTGCCCGTCATCATGTGAACGTCGGCAACGGTCGGATCGGCAAAGAAGCGGGTGGCGTGGTCGACCGACGAGACGCCGACATAGACGCCGGTGTCAGTGCCCGCGAGGCTCGACGGGCGGATTCCCGCATGGGCGAGCGCGTCGAAGGTGACTTCGAGTAGATGGCGGTGCTGTGGATCGACCTGCTCGGCCTCTCGCGGGCTCATGCCGAAGGCTGAGGCATCGAAGCCCCAGACATCGTCGATCACGCCGGCGGCGAAGGTGTAGCTGCGGCCCTTCTGATCGGGAGACGGATGATGAAAACCCTGGATCGGGAAGCGATCGGGTGTGATCTGAGTAACGGTGCAGCGATTGTTCTTGAGGAGCTTCCACAGTTCTCGACTGTGCCGGGCGCCGGGCAGTCGGCACGCGTAGCCGACGATTGCTACTTCGTCCTTTGATTGCATTGCCGCTATTCATCCCCGCTTGAATGGCGATTCCCAATCCCCATTCACACCCTGCTGAACAAGCCTTCCTTAGTTCCGCAGCACGAATGTCAGATCTCTCGTTTTCCTACAAACGTGAGATCTATTCACGATTTAGCTTGCGTGGCGGCGGCGCCGCTGATCTTCCTCTCTGCGCACGCATTTTGCCCCAGGCGGTCGCTTTGATGCAAGAAAACACTGGCGAAATTTCTCGCCTCTTTTCCATTGAGCTTCAATAGCGAGTTCCTGGTTGGACCGAGTGCCGATGAGGCCACGGCATCGATACTGCCATAAGGTCGATGCCAGTTGTATCGGTGGTACCCAACTTTTCGTGACAGAACGCCAATCTCGGTGGCGTCACGCGCGCCGCGCGCAAGGCGCCGCTGGGCGGCAGTTTCCTAGTGGCAAATAGGGATCGCGATTGCCAAGAGTATGGTATGGGTACACCATGTCTAGAGAACAATGCAGGTAAAGACGCGCTCGTGCCGACAACGCGATGGTTTTAGTTTATCCTTCGCAGCAATAAATTGGCGAGCACTTGGGACTTCGGCTTCAATCGGCATGGGGAGCGATCAATGGGGAAGGTATTTGTCGCCGCTGTGACGTTGGCAGCGCTGACGGGCACAGCTCAGGCTCAGGATTTTGGGCTACAACCTAACACCATCAATGTTCAGCCTGGCCTTTATGTCGGCGCTGGCGGTGGTATCACTACCCCGCTGAGCGGAGCGAACAGTGCGGGCGTCGGCTGGGTGGTCGGTGGTAAGTTCGGCTATGACTTCGTGGGGCCCCGCGTCGATCTCGATGTCGGTTATGGTCGGACGCCGCTCAACGTCGTCGTCCCGGGAACGGCCATCGTGGGCAGCGCGGCTCAGCTCACGGCCCTCGTGAACCTCTCTTACGATTTCTGCCCAACCTGCTTTGTGACGCCGTATGTCGGCGCCGGCCCGGGTATCGCGTTCATCGATAGCAATTCGCCTCTCGGAAGCACGCAGTTCGCATGGGATACTCTGG
Source organism: Reyranella sp. (assembly GCA_036493235.1). Classification (GTDB taxonomy): domain Bacteria; phylum Pseudomonadota; class Alphaproteobacteria; order Reyranellales; family Reyranellaceae; genus Reyranella. Next base: position 29,400 of record DASXQC010000192.1, on the reverse strand, counting down.
CCGGTGTTCGCGTTAACCTGACCAATCGGTTCACGTTCGGCCTCGAGGCACGCTATGTTGGCACAACCAACCCGAGCATCAACGTCGGTGGCCAGACTTTCTCTAGCCCGAATCATAACTTCCTGGCACTGGCTGGCATCGCCTACAAGTTCGGGCAGCCCGAGGCCGCACCGCCCCCGCCACCGCCGCCGGCCGCCGCTGCGCCGTCGTTCATGGTGTTCTTCGATTGGGACCGCTCGAACCTGTCGCAACAGGCGCTGAATACGATCCGCCAGGCGTCTGACCAGTTCAAGGCGACAGGCAAGGCCCGCATCACCGCGACCGGTCACGCTGATCGCTCGGGTCCGGAGGACTACAACATGGCGCTGTCGCTGCGCCGTGCGAATGCGGTCAAGGACGCCCTGGTGCGCGACGGCGTGCCGGCCACGGCGATCTCGGTCATCGGCAAGGGCGAGACCCAGCCGCTGGTGCAGACCGCCGACGGCGTGCGCGAGCCGCAGAACCGCCGCGTCGAGATCGTCCTCCAGTAAGGCGATCACCCTCGAAATCGGAAAGGGCGGCCTCCGGCCGCCCTTTTCTTGCGCTGGATGGGCGCCACGGAAGGGGCGCGTCTTCTCATATTTATGAGGCATCAGCTTAAGAAAGCTCACATATCGGCGAGCAGAATCGGGCGGACGTGGCGTCGGAGGCGCAGTGAGAGAAAATGCCAAGGCGGGGTTGATCCGACGCGCGCCAAGTCAGGCCGACGCCTGCTCGAGTATCGGCACCTCGCGATTGCCGGCGGCAAACTTGGCGGCTGGTCGATCTCGAATGCCACCACCGGCGCGCGCCCAATCAAGCAAGGCGTGGTGACGGGTAGGCATAGCCCGCTCGATGATCCGCCGATTTATTGCAGTCGAATCCTGGAATAGATCCTGGCGGGTTCCAGAACCACGGCCGGCCCGACAGCCGCATCGGAGGATGTGTACTCTGGCACCAGCGACCTCACGATTGCGATCGCCTCGACCGCGTTGCCAGCCTCGCAGAGCACTTGCAGCCGTTGCAGGGCCTCGGTCAACTCGCGCAAGCTGGCGGTGCGCGGCGAGGCGACATTGATCCGGGGGATGGTGGTCGCCTCGATCTGCTCGCCGTAGTGGAATAGTTCTTCGTAAAGCTTCTCGCCGGGGCGTAGCCCGGTGAATTCGATGGCGACGTCAATCTCGGGGCGCAGGCCAGCGAGGCGGATCATCTGGCGAGCGAGATCGACGATCTTCACCGGCTGGCCCATATCGAGCACGAACACCCGGCCCTGCACCGCGAGCTCCTGGGTGCCGAGGGCGGAGGCCTGCAGGACGAGCTGCACCGCCTCGCGGATAGTCATGAAGAAACGCTCGATGTCCGGGTGCGTGACGGTGAGCGGACCGCCCGCCTTGAGCTGGCGCTCGAACAGTGGCACCACCGAGCCGGTCGAGCCCAGCACATTGCCGAAGCGCACGGCAACGAAGCGCGTGGCACCGGGCAGGCGGGCCTGGGAGAGGGCGAGCGCCTGCACGTAGCTCTCGGCGCAGCGCTTGCTGGCGCCCATCACGTTGGTCGGGTTGACCGCCTTGTCGGTCGAGATCAGTACCATCGTCCCGCACTTGGCGGCCACAGCGGCGTCGGCGACGTTTCGCGAGCCGATCGCGTTGGTCCAGATGCCTTCGGCCGGATTGGCCTCGACGATCGGCACGTGCTTGAGCGCGGCTGCATGGAACACGATGTCGGGCCTGAACGCGGCCATGCAGGCGGCGATGCCGCTGCGATGGCGGACATCGACCACCCGCGCCACGCGCTCGAACGGTGGCCATTCGCGCGCGACCTCGCCGTCGATCGTGTAAAGGTTGAGCTCGGTGGCGTCGACCAGGCAGACCGCGGCTGGGCGGAAGCCGCACACCTGGCGGACGATCTCCGAACCGATCGAGCCGCCTGCGCCGGTGACCAGCACGCGCTTGCCGGCGATCAGGTTCTTCACGGGCGACGGATCGAGCACGATCTGGGAGCGGCCCAGCAGGTCCTCGACCGAAATCGGCTGCAGCTCGGCTCTATCCTCGGTGCCGGGCCGAAGCTGGGTGAGGTCGGGCACGCGGGCGATCGTGATGCCAAGCCGAGCGACTACTGCGACCAGCCTCTCGATGACTTGCGGAGCGAGCGTTCGGTCGACTACCACCAGCTTGCGCGGCCGGCTCTCCTCGCTGAAGCTTTCGACGGCCTTCTCGGCCTCGTCAATGCGGCCCAGCACGGGAACGCCACGGAGCAGGGTGCCGGAGAAGTTGTCATCGAGCACGCCGACGGCATAGTACTCTGCCTTGTCGTTGAGGCTGCGCAGGAATATCTCGGCGTTTGTGCCGCCGCCAATCACCAGCACCGGCATCTGGCCAGGCCGGCGCGAGCGGTTCATGAAGAGTACGCCGCGCTCGTGGCTGAGGCGGTAAGCGACGCGGGTGCCCGACATCAGCACGATGAACAGCACCCAGGCGATCAGCACGAAAGTGCGTGGGATCTCGCTGAGGCGGGTTGTGACGAAGGACAGCGGCAGGTAAATCAGCACCGCTAGGGTCGCCGACTGGACGATGGTGACGAGGTCGGCTGTCGATACGTGCCGCCAGCTCGTCCGATAGGTTCGCAGCAGGATCAGAGCAATTGTTGCGCCAGCGGTGAACGGCACGATCGCGCCGCTGAGCAGGCCGCGTTCCTCGAGCGCGTCGAAGCTTCCGAAGCGGAACATCACGGCGACGAAGACGGCTATCACCGCCATCGCGACGTCATGGACGAACGCAATGATCTGCTTGCTTCGGATACTTCCATACCTACCCATGTCCCCAACCCGCCAGGCAGCCAACCCAACCATGTCGACTAGTGGCTAACCCCTTTCCGCAACATGACAGTCACCACAGTCAGCAACAATATCTTGAGGTCGAAGCCGAAGGACTGCCGTTGCAGGTACTCGTAGTCGAAGGCTACTTTCTGAGGAATTGGCAGCGCGTCCCGGCCGTTGATTTGGGCCCATCCCGTGATGCCCGGCGGCAGCGCATCGACCCCGCAAGACTTGCGCGCCGTCACCAAGTCAGCTTGATTGTAGAGAGCCGGACGGGGGCCGACGAGGCTCATATCGCCGAGCAGGACGCTCAAGAGCTGTGGCAGTTCGTCCAGACTGGAGGAGCGCAGGAAGCCGCCGATTGGCGTGATCCATTGTGCCGGATTTGGCAGTAGGTGCGCTGCGACTACAGGCGTGTCGGTCCTCATGGTGCGGAACTTGGGCATGCGGAAGATGCGGCCGCGCATGCCCACCCGGTCGGACCAGTAGAGGACTGGTCCGGGCGAGGTGGCCTTCACCAGGGCGGCCACGATCAGGCACACCGCAAGGATCGGCACGGCGGCGCCCAGGATGACCACGAGATCGAAGGCGCGCTTCAGCATCTAGAAATAGTCGAGGTCGGTGAGCAGGAAGTAGCCGTCGCTGCGCGCCGCCACATCCGCCAGCGAAGGATCGACGTCGATCACGAAGATCGGCGTCGGATGCTTCATCAAACGCTGCGGCAGCGGCAAGAACGGGAAGCCGATGAACCGCTGGGCTAGTGGCGACTGAGGGTTAAACATCGCAAACAGGATGTCACAGCCCGCGGCGAGGGCATCGGCCAGCGCCCGCCGTCTGATGGCCCTGACGCCTGCGGCACCCTCATCCGGGTCAACCACGGCATCCATCAGGGCGAGGAATTTGGCGCCGGAGAATTCGGTGACGGTGGTGACGTAGTAGCCGACCAGCCGACCGCCGCGGCGCAAGTAGACTACGCGGCCGTTGAAGAACGGCCCCTCGGCGAAGCGCCATCGCAGGACCGCCGGGTCGCGCACGCTGTGCAGGCCGACGCTCGCGGCGAAGCGGTCGAGCAGGCCGGTGAGCTCGGCTTCGGCGGGCGGTTCGGCGGTCGCCTCGATGCGGCCGGTGGCGGCGTAGGCCGAGAGCCCGAGCCGCAACGGCAGGCTGAGGAGATCGATGCCCGGCAGGTCGAGCTTGGCGAGGCTGGCGAGCGGCCGTTTTGCGCGCAGCGGCAGGCCGAACGGCAGCAGGCTGAACCGCTCGACGTAGTTGGGAAAGAACCGCTTGATCTGTTGGTAGAGCGGCGCCGAGCGCTCGTTGTAGGTTTGGTAGACGAGGTCGAAGCTGGCGGCTTTCGGCACCGCGCCGATGAGCTTCAGCGCGTCCGTCGCCTGGGCTGACTCAGCGTCGACCAGGAAGTCGACCGTATAACCCGCCCGCAGCCGGCGATCACCTAGCCGCAAATCGCGCCGCTGCAGCAGGATGCGGCCGATGCCGGCACCCTCGCGCGACAGGCCGAAATGCATAGCCAGCCCGGCGGGTGGTGTTTGCAGCTTCCACCGGGCGTGGGCTTCGTGGGCGCTGCGCGACTCGGCGCCATAGTGGCGGCCGGACAGCTCGAGATAGCCTGCAAGCACCGCATCGTCGAAGGGACTGGCGACGACCCGTGAGGGGGGCGGCGCGCTACGCGGTCTACTGGCCGATTCGGGCATCGATGGCGTCGGCAATGGAGCCGATAGAGGTCAGCTCCGTGACCTCGTCGAGCACGAAGGAAACGCCGAACTCGTCTTCCAGCGCCATCATCAGCACGAGGTGGGTGGACGAGTCCCAGCCCGACACGTCGGCGTCGCCGCTGTCCGCGGTCAGGGAGGCGGCGTCGACGTTGAATTCACGGGCGGTGATCTTGCGGACGCGATCGAGCGTGGTCGTCATTCCCTCAGTGCTCCCGCTTCTCGGCTTCGACCAGCTCGACCAGGCCGTGCGCCCGATGCATGAAAAACGCAATCCGCCTGCCAGCGAAGGCGATGTCGGGCGTTGGCTTCAGTACGACCATGCCGCGCGCCGCCTTCACTTCGGCGAGCGCCACATTGATATCGGCGACGAGGAAGCACAGGTGATGGGCGCCACCGCCGCGCCGAACATGCTGCTCGATCGGCGAGGCCACGCCTTCCTTCAGGCCGAGGATCTCGACGGTGAGACTGCCGCCCATGACGACGAAGGCGTAGTCGACCTTCTGCGTCGGGTTCCAGCCTGGGCCCTTGGCGAGCTCCGCGCCGGGCTTCGAGAGATAGTCGGCCAGCGTCTCCTCGAAGCGGCGGGTCGTCACCGCGACGTGGTCGACGCCCAGCACGCCGAGCCGCGCAAGGAGGCCCGGCGCCAGGTCCGGGGGAACGGCGGTCATGCTCGGATCTCGAACCAGGCGGGACGAGCGATCGGCTGGGCGAGGTCGAGGCTGAACCGGCCGTCGCCCAGCGCGGTGAAGCCATGATCGGCGTAAAGCTTGCGGCACGGCTCGTTGCGCGGCGTCTCGACGATGGCGCCGCCCAGTGTCATGCAGCCTTGCGCGGTGGCGCGCTCGCAGATCACCGCCAACGTCGCGGTCTCGACGCCGCGGCCGAGCAAGCGGCAGCTCATGACGAAGTTGTCGACCGTGGCGGCCGGCCCGTCGTAGCGCACCACCACGGCGCCGACGATCTCGTCCGCGCCGTGCTTGTCCATGACGCGGATTGCCGACACGTCGTGGCCGGCGGCGACCAGCTCCTTGAGATCGCGCTCGGAGTAACGCCGGCTGGTGGTGTTGTACTGGTTGGTCTTGGCGAATAGCTGATTGATGCGCAGCTGCGTGCTGGCATCAAGTCGACGCATCTCGAGCGCGAGCCCGAGGCTGCGCAGAAAGGCCTCGCGCCCACCGGGATGGACCGCGGTGGCCCGGATGTCGCGGCGCACCTCGTAGCTGCGCGCTCGGTTCAGATCCTCAGCCGACAGCGCAAGCGTCGTCAGTGCCGGATGGGCGAGCAGGGTGCGCAGCCATTCCGATGGATCGCCCGGCAGGTCGGGTACCACCACGCCGTCGACATTCTCGCCGACTTCCGCGCGCTCGACCGGATTGTCGTCGACGAACAGGAACGAGCCGGTCGAGAGATCGAGCTCGCGAGCCAGCGCGTCGATGTTCATCGATTTGGGATCCCAGTTGATGCGCCAGGCGACGAAGTCCTTCTCGTGTAGCACCATCGCGCCCAGCCCGCGGATCGCCTCGAGCGCCACGCTTTCGGTGTTCTTGCTGACCAGCGTAAGCAGTATGCCGCGGCGGCCGAGAGCCTTCAGTACGCCCTGGACGGCGAGGAACTGGTTGCCCGGATGATCGGTGCCGAGCTTCAGGTTCGCGACGCCGTCGTCGCCGACCACACCACCCCACAGGGTGTTGTCGAGGTCGATCGCGAGCGCCCGTGCCGTCTTGCCGGTCTGCGCCATCATGATGCCAGCGATCAGCCGCGCATAAGGCTCGGAGAAGGCACGCGCGAACGGCACGCGGGCGATCAGCCAATACTTGCCGGGATCGCAGGCGACGCGGCCGAGATCGGTGACCACCGACGAGACCGGCACGACCTGCGTGTCAGGGAGGCCGCTCAGGATCGCGACCAACTCGACGTTCATCTCGGCCACCAGCCGCTCAATGCCCAGCGCCGCGCCGGTTTGCTCGGCGATCGTCGCGGAGAAAGGGCGCACGGGCGCGAAGTTGTTCACCAGGAACCGGCCGCCCAGTAGCTCGCGGAAATGGCGGATCTCGGCGAGATAGTTGGCAAACTTTTCACGGATCGTGGCGATCGCCGAGGCATCGAGCGTCTGGAAGGGGCCGGCGAAGTCCTCGATCCGCTCGGCGAAGACGTAGAAGTCGAACTTGCTCCGTCGTAGCTCAGAGGCCTCTTCGTTCAGCAGGATGCGATACTGGCCGAACGGCGGCGCTTGGAATTTGGTCGCGACACCGGCGCTCGCCGAGCAGACATCCGACAATCGACGCAGATGGATGTCCCAGTTGGCGCTCGACAGCAGGCACACGGTGCGGGTCGGCGTTGCGTCCCTGCGCTCGGCGGGCGGCTTCTCGAGGGACAGCGCTTGCGACATGGGCGCAGCTCAGGGGGGGGCGTGCGTCTGGCCGGAAAGCGTCGGCAGCCTGGTCTCGTTGGCTTCCACCCAGTCGATCATGCGCTCGAATGCGTAGCGCCGGCACAGGGCTTCGATCTTGCCACGCGTCGACGACAGATTGACGTAAGAGCGGAAGCGGCGGTTGAACGGCATGGGCAGGCGCGGCTGCTCGATGTCGATCTCGCGCGGATGGATATAGTAGATGATCGGCGCATCGGACCGTGCAAGGCGGTCGGCGAGGAAGGTGATCATCGAGGTCGGCAGCAGGCGCAGATATCCACCCCCTGAGAAGATCAGAGACTTGCCGAAGACGCGCCCCGGCCGGAGCGGCAGAGTGACAACGCCGGACTTGCCGCCCTCTGTCTTACCCGACGGCCGGACATGCGGCTTGGGATACGCGTTGGGGTCGCCGCCGAAGCTGCGGGTCGATGCGAACACCGAGCTGTCGTAGCGATAGCCTTCCCCAGCAAGGATGTCCCAAGCCCAGGGCGTCTGCGGCGTGATCGAGAAGCCCGGCGCGCGATAGCCTTGCACAGCGCCGCCGAAGCAGCCTTCGAGGATCTGCTTGGCGCGGCGGATGTCGGCGCGGAACGCCTCGGGCGTGATCTCATAGACCAACTCGTGTGCGTAGCCGTGGCTCGCGACCTCGTGGCCGCGCTCGGCCGTCTCGCGCACCAGCCCCGGAAACTTCTCGCCGATCCAGCCGAGAAAGAAGCAGGTCACCTTCACACCGTGGCTGTCGAGCAGGTCAAGCAGGTCGCGCAGGTTGCGTTCGATGCGCGATTCGTATTCGTGCCACGTACCGACGAGGGGCGTGTTATCGAGGTCCGAGATGTGGAACCAGTCCTCGACGTCGATCGTGAAGATGTGCGCGGTCAACGGGCTGCCAAGGTGGATTGCGAAATTGCGCTGAAATCCTGACCTCAAATATCATACGGCGATTCAGAGGCCAAGGCGGCAGGCCGCTAACCAGCGAGAATATCATCATAAAACGCGAGCAGTCTGCCCAGCACTTTGCTGTGCTCGAAGACTTCTCGGATGCGAGTCAAAGCGCCGGCGCCCAGGCGTTCACGCAATTCCGTGTCGTTCCAGAGCTTCAGCATGGCTTCCCTCAGCGCCGTCGGATCGCGCGGCTGGACGGTGAGGCCGCTCACCCCGTCCAGGCTGACGGCGGGCACACTGGTCTGCAACCAAGTGTTGACCACCGGGCGCCCGGCGGCCATTGCCTCGAGCTGGACCAGGCCGAACGCCTCGCCCTGCGTGACTGACGGGAAGACCAGGAATTCACAGGCGCAGTGGAGATCGCACACCGTTTCATTGTCGACCGCGCCGGCCCACGCGATCTGGTCGCTGACGCCGCGCGTCTTAGCCTGCGCCAGCAACGCCTCGCGCAACGGGCCATCTCCCACGACCACCACCCGCAGGTCGGTGCCGGCGAGGGCATCGACCAGCACCTCGTAGCCCTTGTAGGGGATGAGCCGTCCGCAGGCGAAGGCAAAGCGGCCACCCCAGCGCTTGCGCGTTGCTGCGATGCGATCGGTCTGCCCACGCAAGGCGTCGAACGGCACCGTGTCGATCATGAAGGGCATGATGCGGATGCGGTCGGCGTTGCGCGCCAGCACCGGCGAGCCGGGCGCCATGCGCTCGGATGTAGTGAGGATGGCGTCGGCACGCCTGGCGAGCCGGTCCTGGAACCATTCGGCATAACGTTTGAGCCGCTTCTGCCGCAGGATGTCGCCATGCCAGGTGATCACCAGCTTGCGTGGCCGAGGCAGCAGCAGCATCGACAGCGTCGCCGCCGGGTAGGGCTCGTGGAAGTGCACGAGGTCGGCCTTGTACAGCCAGCGGATCAGCGCGAACGGCAGGGCAGGCGCGATCGGCATCGAGAACAGGATGCCGAGGCTCTTCAGGCGATGCACGACCACGCCGGTCGGCGTGATGCTGCGGCCGGCCCTCTCCGCGCCCTTTTCGCAGACGATCACCGTCACCTTGTGGCCAGCGCTGCGCGCGGCGTCGGCACAGAACTCGGCGACGCGCTCGATGCCGCCGATCGACGGTGGATACCACTTCAGGACATGAACGATGTGCGCCACGAGAGTTCCGGTTTGGCTGTGGCGAAAAGCGGTCTAGCTTTGGGGGCGCTGGTTGATGGCGGCGATGTCGGGCCGCCGCTCCAGTAGCGCGACGATGTCGGCCGAGGCGAACTGCTCGTTGGTCGGCAACAGCTCGCGGTAGACCGCTTCGACCATCCGGAAGTCATCCTCCGTGTCGACGGTCCAGCGCATGTGGCTCTGATTGACCTTGTTCTCGACGCTACCGAGCTTGAAGCGGGTCGGCTGCGTGTAGAGGAATGGCGTGACGTGCTCGTGCTCGTAGGCGCTTGACGCCTCGGCCGCCATCAGGCGCAGCGCTGCGCGCGTCATGATCTCGGCGTCGAGACCGTTGGGATAGCGCGGCTCGATGGTGTTGGCCGAATAGTCGTAGTTGCCGGAGAGGTGGGTCTTGATCACTGCATCGATCACCTCGGGATCGGCCAGTGGGCAGTCGCCGGTCAGACGCACGATATGGTCGACCGGGTCGTTCTCGCGCGCGGCGCCCTCGTACCGCGCTAGTGGGTCGTCCAGCGGCCCGCGGTAACAGGCGATGTCCTCGCTGGCACAGAAGGCAGCGATCACGTCGTCGCTTTTCTCGACGCTGGTCGCGACGATCAGGCGGTCGATCATCTTGCAGCGCCGCAGCCGGTCGAGATGGCGGCCCAGCATCGGCCGGCCCATGATCGGCTTCAGCACCTTGCCCGGTAGGCGGCTAGAGCCCATGCGCGCCTGCACGATGGCGATGACCGTCGGTCGGCCGGTCTTGGCGGCCGCGCTGCTGGCGCGGAATTCTTGGTTGGAGACCCACAGGCGCGGATCGAGCAGCACCTCGTCGTCGACGGTGAGCGAATCCCACGGCATCGAGGCGGTGTCCCGCGCTGCGGCCGCCAGGATTTGCTGCATTTCCTGGACCGAGCTGATGCCGACCACGGCCCGGTCGATCTCCGGGATCGACAGCGGGTAGCCAATGCCGGCCTCGACCGGCGAGATGCCGACCTCCATCAGGTGCGCATGGAACGCCTCGAGCTGGGGCCGCACGTGGGCTAGGCCGAGCGGCAGCGCCGACGGCTTGAGGAAGATCGCGCCCTGCAGGAACAGCGAGCGGGCATGGACCTCGACGCCCAGATCCTTCAACCGGCGAAGAACGCCGCTCTGCACCAGCCGCTGATCGAGCACGCTCACCGGCAGCTGCATGATGTCCGGCCGGTAGCGTTGCGCGAGATCGACGGGATCGTCGGAGCCGTAGGCCGAGATGCCGAGGCGCGAGAACAGCCCTTCGTCGCGCAGGCCCTGCAGCGCTGCCCACAGCTCAGGCCCATTGTTCGAGCGCAGATCGGAAACCGAATGTACCAGCAGGCCATGGATCGGCCGGCCGCCAAGGATGCGATGCGATTCGCGGGCGCGGTCGACCACGCCCGTGATGCCGATCGCGCTAGTTGTCGTCTTGGTTGTGATCTGAAAGTCCGAGTCCTTCGGCATCAGTTGGCCGAGCACTTCCTCTGATTCGCCGTACGTCGCTGCGGTATCCAGTAGGCGGATTCCGGCCTCGCGGGCGGTATGCAGGATGTCCGCCACGGTTGGCCGGGGCACCTGTCCGAGCAGGTTGGAGATGCCGTAGATCGTGCCGAATTGAACGGTACCGATGCCGATGCGATGGGCGTTGGAAGCGGTACTCATGGGGTTGGGCTGCTGGGCTCCGGATGGTTCGCGGACTGGGCGTTATCGCACGCGGAACAGCGGGACAAGCGGTTCGCACCGCAAATATTGGCGGACGGCGCCGTTGGCCACGGCCTTGGCGAGGAATGCGAAGACCTCATCGTAGACTTGCAGCAGGTGGTCGACGTCCTCGTTGGTATGGGCGTAGCTCATATTGTGTGCGCCGAGCGTCAGGATCCCGCGCTCGAACACTTCCTGCTCGAACAGCGTCTTGAGTTCCCAGGAGGTCGTGCCCGGCGCGTCGCCGATCGCGAGGTAGTTCCAGGCCGGGTGGCCTGAGAAGGAGATGAAGCCGCCGACCTTGTGTCGCTCGATGCGCTCGCGGATGCCCGCGGACATCCGCTCGCCGACCGTGGCGATCGACTTCAAAATCGGCTGGGTCTTCAGCTTCTTCATGGTGGCCAGCGCCGCCGCCAGCGACAGGGTCTCGCCGCCCATGGTGAAGGAGAAGAACACCTCCTCCATTTCCATCATGACGTCGCGCCGGCCGCACACCACCGACAGCGGATAGCCGTTGGCGACGCCTTTGCCGAGGGTGGTGAGGTCGGGCGTGACGCCGAAATGTTCCTGCGCGCCGCCCATGGCGACGCGGAAGCCGGTGATGGTCTCGTCGAACACCAGGATGGCGCCGGTCTTGGTCGCCGCGGCGCGTACGCCCTCGAGGTAGCCCGGCTTGGTGGTGCCGAACGTCATCGGCTCCATGATGATGGCGGCGACCTTGCCGTCGAGCTCGGCCAGCTTGGCTTCGAGCGCAGGGAGATCGTTGTAGGGCAGGGCATGGGTCAGCGCAGAGGTTGAGGCCGGCACGCCTTTGTTGCGCAGCGTCGCGCCGACGTACCAGTCCTGCCAACCATGATAGCCGAGCGACAGGACGTGGTCGCGGCCGGTGAAGGCGCGGGCGATGCGGATCGCACCCGAGGTGGCATCCGAGCCGTTCTTGCCGAAGCGCACCATCTCGGCCGACGGCACCAGCTCGCAGATCATCTCCGCGACCTCGGCCTCGAGCACATGGGAGAGCGAGTAGATCGTGCCCTTCTCGAGCTGGGCGCGGACTGCGCCGTCGACGTCGGGATCGCAGTAACCCAGCGTCACCGAGGCGAGCGCATTGATGAAGTCGATGTACTCGTTGCCGTCGGCATCCCACAGCCGGCTGCCCTTGGCGCGTTCGGCGAAGTAGGGGGACACGCCCAGCGGATATTGCGTGACCGACTTGGAGAAGGTCTGCGCGCCCAGCGGGATCGTCTTGCGGGCCCGCGCCAGAAGCTCCTCGGATCGGGCGTAACGAACGGACATCAGGGTTCCCCGGAAAGCGTCAGGTCATTCCACCAGAGACGACAAGATCGGCTCGCCGCGCTCGATGCGGCGGCGGGCGCGCCGGCCGATCAGGCCAGGCAGGGCCTTTGGCGGCAGGCCGAAGCCCGGCCTTATCGAGCGGACGTTCTGGGTCGAGAAGGCCTCGCCGGCCTCGATCGTCGCGACAGCGTAGATCGAGCGGCGGAACGCCTTGTTGCCGCGCTCGCTGCCCTGCAGGTCGTAGGTGATGTCGCCCAGCGCCGACCAGGCAGCGCGGCAGTCGTCGACCAGGCGCTTGAACTCCTCGGGCTCGAGCGAGAAGGCGGCATCAGGTCCGCCATCGGTACGCGACAGGGTAAAGTGCTTCTCGATGATGCAGGCGCCCAGGGCGATGGCCGCGACCGCGACGGCGGTGCCTGGTGTGTGATCCGATAGCCCGCCGACCACGCCGAACGCCGAGGCGAGATGCGGGATGGTGCGGACATTGGCGTCGGTCACCGGCGCGGGATAGGCGCTCGTGCAGTGGAGCAGAGCGATGCCCGGCGCACCGGCATCGCGCGCGGCCGTCACCGCGTCCTGGATCTCGGCGAGGTTAGCCATGCCGGTCGAGATGATCATCGGCTTGCGCTGCCGCGCGACCCGCTCGATCAACGACAGGTCGATCGCCTCGAACGAGGCGATCTTGTAGGCCGGCGCGTCGAGGCTTGCGAGCAGATCGATTGCCGTCTCGTCGAATGGCGTTGAGAACAGCGTGACGCCATGCGCCTTCGCCCGCGCGAACAGGGCAGGATGCCATTCGTAGGGCGTCTGCGCCTCGCCGTAGAGCTCGTACAGGGTCTTGTTGTCCCATAGCCCGCCCTTGAGCTTGAACTCGGGGCGGTCGGAATCGATCGTGAGCGTATCCGGCGTGTAGGTCTGTATCTTGATCGCGTCGGCGCCGGTCGCCGCCGCGGCATCGATCAGCTGCAGGGCGCGATCGAGGTTGCCGTTGTGATTGCCCGACAGCTCGCATACGACGTAGGGCGGGTGCCCGGTGCCGATCTTGCGGCCTGCGATCTCGAGGACGGGCAGCATACGAGTGCCTCAGCCGTTGCGCAGGCAGAGGGTGCGGACCGCGCCGACCACGCGCTCGACCTCGGCCTCGGTGAGGCCGGGATGGAGCGGAATCGACAGGCATTCGCTGTAGTAGGACTCGCTCTCGGGGAATGCCGCGCGGTCGACGCCGTCGCGATGGTAGGGCTGGCGGTAGACCGGGATGTAGTGGACCTGGCTGCCGACGCCGCTCTTGCGCAGCTCCTCCATGACTTTCTGTCGCGTCATGCCGAGGCCGCCATAGTCGATACGGACGACGTAGAGATGCAGTGCCGAGCGCGTGCGTTCGCCGGGTGCCGATTGCGGGATGACGATGTGGGGCAGGCCGCGCCATTGCTCGTCGTAGTAAGCAGCGATCTCGCGCCGGCGTGCGAGGTAGCGGTCGAGTTTGCCGATCTGCGACACGCCGAGCGCCGCCTGCAGATCGGTCATGCGGTAGTTGAGGCCGAGCTCCTGCTGCTCGTAGTACCAGGGTGGGGCGCTATCGGTATCCTCGTCGGCCAGCGCGACCAGGCGCGCGGGGGCGCGCTCGATGCCGTGGCTGCGGAACAGCCGCAGCAGGCGCGCGAGCTCATCGTCATTGGTGGTGACCGTGCCGCCTTCGCCCGTGGTGACCAGCTTCACCGGGTGGAAGGAGAAGACCGACATGTCGGCATAGGCGCCACTGCCGACCGGCTGGCCGTCGTCGTAAGTGCCACCGAACGAATGGGCGGCGTCCTCTATCAGTAGCCGGTTACCGGCGATCTTGCGGAGCTCGGCGGCATGAGAGGCCAACCCGCCGAAATGTACCGGCATTACCGCCTTCACCGAAGGATGTGCCGCAAGCGTCCGCTCCAGCGTGGCCGGCGACAGCGACAGGCTATGGCGGTCGATGTCGGCGAGATGGACCGTGCCTCCGCACAACCGCACGCAATTGGCGGTGGCGACGAAGGTGATCGGCGCGGTAACGGTCGCCGAGCCGGCGCCGATGCGGGCGGCAAGGCACGCAATGTGTAGGGCCGACGTCCCGGAATTGACGGCAACGGCGTGCCGGGCACCGACTCGTTCGGCGACGGTGCGCTCGAAGCGCTCAACCGCCGGGCCGGTGGTGAGCATCTCGCCGCGCAACACCTCCACCACGGCGGCGACATCGTCATCGTCGACGAGATGGCGGCCGTAGGAGAGGAAGCGTTCGGCCATCGATCAGTCGTAGTCGGAAGTGCTCTGGGCGATCATCGCCTGCAGAGCCGCGGCGTCGAGGTGCTGGCCAGCGGAGTCGCTGGCATATTCGAATTCGTCGTCGACCTGCTCACCCGACACGCCAGCCACGGTGAGAGGCGTCGAACTGGTCCATTGCTGCATCGCCGGACGGATTACGTACAAGCTGCCGTGATCGAGCGTGTTGCGTGCCTCGTCTTTCGGCACCAGGATCTCGTGAAGTTTCTCGCCGGGGCGGATGCCGACGTTGCGCAGCTCGGCCTCAGGGGCTATGGCGCCCGCCAGGTCTACGAGCCGCATGGTGGCGACCTTCGGAACGAAGATCTCGCCGCCATCCATCGCGTCGAGACACGAGGCCACGAACTTCACACCCTGGTCGAGGGTGATCCAGAAGCGGGTCATGCGCTCGTCGGTGATCGGCAACCAACCATGTTTGCGATGCGCCATGAAGAAGGGAATGACGGAACCGCGCGAGCCTACGACATTGCCGTAGCGCACGGCGGCGAAGCGAGTGCCGCCGGCGCCGCTCAGATGGTTCGCGGCGACGAACAGCTTGTCGGCGCAGAGCTTGGTGGCGCCGTAGAGGTTGATCGGATTGACCGCCTTGTCGGTCGAGAGCGCGATCACACGCTTAACTTTTGCGTCGATACTGGCGTTGATCAGGTTCTCGGCACCAAGCACGTTGGTCTTGATGCACTCCATCGGATTGTATTCGGCGGCGGGTACCTGCTTCAGCGCCGCAGCATGCACGATATAGTCGACGCCGTGCAGGGCGCGTCGCAGGCGCGCCTCGTCACGCACGTCGCCCAGGAACCAGCGCACGCGCGGATCAGTGATCTTCTGCGCGAGTTCGAACTGCTTCAGCTCGTCACGCGAGAACACGACGATGCGCCGTACTCCGCATTCCAAAGCGTATTTCACGAAACGGCGGCCGAACGACCCCGTGCCGCCGGTCACCAGGACGACGGAATCCCTTAAAGCCTCAGCACTCAAGGCAAGCACCTCACCGGCTTAACGCTGATGTCCCATGGTGTAGCGCCCGTATGCCGGGCCGGTATCCGACGTGCAACTAGCATTTTAGCGCGCATGAGCGACAGGCAAAAGCGGCGATGCTTCCGCGCCGGACCGCCGGCTTTCGTCCGGCGACAGGCCGCCGGTGTTGGTCCGGCGACAGCAGGGAAAGTTCGAGGATGTTCGCGGCATTGGGGAATTTGATGCCGCTCAGCAGCGACGGGGCGAGAGAAGGGGCATCGCGAGATCGATCACCATTTCGGGCACCGTCTTGCCGCCGAAGCTTCTCTTGAACTTCGCAATATTGGCTTCTTTGGGCGTGACCGCAGCGAGCCGTGGCAGAGTGTGCCGCCACACCTGGAGGCCGGTCGTGAAGCGCAGGCAGCCGCGCTCGCGGGCATGCTGAACTGCTTCCCACAGCACGACATGGCCGATCGGCTTCTCGAACAGCGACCGGTCGGACGCGCTGACGCCGTAGAGGCAATCGCTTTTCGAGCAGATGAAAAGCGCGGCGGAGACGACCGCACCGTTCAGCGCGGCCGTGACCACGAAGGCCTCGCCGTCCCGCACCTGGCGTTCCTGGATGGCCCAGGTCTCGGCCGATCGGGTCGCGAACCCCGCGGCGGCGAGGTGAAGGCGTCGCAGTTCCTCGACGGATTGCGGCTCGCGGTCGACCTTGACCGTCATGTTCTTGCGGCCCCAGTTGACGCCCCATCGGCAGCTCTTGGTCAGGTCGCTCCACAGCCAGGCGTCACCGCGCGTCAGGTCGATGACCTGCATTAGCTGCACGGCATGTGACGCGCCTTTGCCCAGCGCCCACAACGACAGCGCGGACAGCCCGCCATGAACGAGCTGGTCGCGGAAGACCAGGCGGTTCGCCTGCGTTTCGCGCGCGAGCCGCTCGATGCGTTCGCGCATCAGCGCCTCTGCGCCCTTGTACAGGCTGGGTTTCGCGCCGTGGGCGACGATCAGCGCGCTCGGTGTCTCGACGGCATCCAGTAGCCGCTCGCCGTTCTGGCCTTTCAGGATCTCGAAGCTGCTGCCGCAGACCGGCCGGCCACCTTCGGTGACGACCGCGCAAAAGCGACCGTCCATCTGCTCGGCCATGTAGTGGCGTCGGTAGTCGAGCTGCGATTGCGAGATATGTGCCGCCGGGTTGTCATGGTCGCGCAACAGCGCTTCCCAGACTTCGTCGAACTCCGGATCGGTCTGCTCGACGACTTTCATGGAGCGCGGTGGACTGCGTCGACGACGACGAACTCGAAATATTCAGCCGTCTGCCGGTAGGTACGGCTCACCCGTTCCATTGCGTCGATGGTGAAGTGCCGGCGGCCGAGATCGGCCTTGTAGGCATCGGGCGTCGTGAACCTGAAAGAATAGAAATTGCCGAAGTAGGGCGCATCGGGACGCTGGATTCCATCCAGGGTGCTGTCGTCGACGCGCGTCGACGGCCCCGGGTTCTTGAAGGCATCCGACTCCTGGCTCGGCAGGTAGGAGAAGAACCGTCCGCCCGGCTTCAGGATGCGGGCCACCTCGTCGAGGAAGGCCGAATGTCCGTGGTTATCCAGGCAATAGGACGAGAACACGTCGACCACGGCGTCGAAGAAGCCCGCAGGATAGCCCGTGTCGGTCATGCTCCCGACCTTCAGGTCAGCGGTCGTGCCGTACGCCTCCAGCATGCGGCGGCACAACTCGATCGCCTCTGACGAAAGGTCCAGCCCGTATGCGGAGAAGCCTTCGCGGCCGATCATCCAGAGATTCGCACCCGAGCCGCATCCCACTTCGAGGATCCGGACCGTCCGGCGCTGGTCGGCCGGAATGCGGAAGAAGTGCCGGCCCATGAAGCGGCACATTTCCTCGTTCGGGTAGTGTCGCTGGGCGCCGGATCCTTGCGAACCGTAGGACGCTTCGTAGAAGCTTCGGACATCCACGATCACCTGCGCCATTGGCACAGTATGTCATTGATGTTGTTGAATATAAATGG
Source organism: Reyranella sp. (assembly GCA_036493235.1). Classification (GTDB taxonomy): domain Bacteria; phylum Pseudomonadota; class Alphaproteobacteria; order Reyranellales; family Reyranellaceae; genus Reyranella. The sequence goes on along the minus strand of DASXQC010000192.1, from coordinate 12,038 downwards.
TGATCCGGCGTCCTCCGCGGGGATGTGTCGCGGACCCGCTCGTGAAGACACTGTCGGTCATCCAGGGCTCTATGCTACTCGTTCCGCGGGGGCGAAAGTTGCCGTAACAACCCCATGGGGCAGGGCAGGGATGTTGCGCGTTCCCAGTTTGGACGTGGAATTTGTGCGCCGGTGGTCGCCTGCCCGATTCGCCGCACTCGGCCTCGCCATTTATGGCGTCCTGCTTCTCACGTCGCCGCTTGAATACGATTTCAGTAAGCTCTCCTGGCAGGCGATTGCCTATGCTGCTGCCTGTCAGCTCGCGTTCTTCGGTGGCTGCTACATCGTGAACGGCTTGGACAGGCGAGCAACGCCGATAGCTGTGCAACCGGTGTCGCTTCCTGCTGACCGCATGATCAACATCACGCTCGTCCTGGGCTTGGTCGGCGTGCTCTCGCGGTTCTACGATCGCGTCATCGCGCGAGGGTTCACCATCACCGAGGACCTGCTGGAAAACCGCGAGACCATCTCGGAAGGCCTGACATCGTTCGCCTACATCGGTGGCCTTTTCTTTTCATTCGGCCTCATCGCAATCACGCTGATGTGGCTGACCGGGGCTCATCGGCGACGGCCCTACTCGTTTGCGCTCGCGTCGGTGCTCGCGCTCTACCCGATGTTCGAGACCCTCGTTCAGGGCAGCCGCTCGACGATGATCCACACGCTGGTCCTGCTGTTCATGTGCGCGCGGTCGGCCAACGCGATGCGCTGGCTCGTCCGATCGAAGCTTGCCCTGCTGCTTTGCGGCGTGGTGGTTTTGCTCGTCGCGGAGGCCGTCTACCAGATGCGGACATTCGCCTCGGGTGTCGACACGCAGGACATGGTGGACATCTTCATGCTGACCGCCATCAGCGACTATGCAAGGCCATCGCAATGGGTCGTGGATGTTCTTGTGTCCACCAACGGCGTGGGCCTGCTTGGTGGCGCGGTGAAGGCCTGGACGCACGTGTCGCAGTACCTCACCCATTCGTGGCTGGCCTATTGCGACAACTACAACGCTTTCGAAGGAATCCTCGGCTACGGCCGCTACCATCTCTTCCTGCTCATGCGTTTCCTCTCGGTGCTGGCCGGAGAGGATGTGTATTTCGACCCGACATCGTACGGCATGATCTCGGGTATCTCGACGACCGGCTTTACGTCGTTGCTGTATGACTTTGGCATGGGCGGCCCGCTCGTGGCGGCGATCTATGGCTTTGTCGCGACGACGGTCCAGCGATGGGCGATCCAGCTTCCCGAAAGGTGGCTGCCGCTGTACATGTACCTTTGCTTCGCCTGCCTGATGCACATGGTGGACAACATCTTCCTGGGCGGCCTGGGCGCCTTCGCGATCTGGACGTTCACCGGCTATGCCGGGTTCCACTATCTCGTAACGGTTCTCGCCGACAGCGGCTCGAGGATAACGCCGACCGGGCTGTCGGCGCCGCCAGCCGAACCGCCTGGATTGGGGGCATCGCCGCAATGACGGCGAGCGGGACAGTGCAGGATATGCCCGAACCGTCGGCCGGCCTGTCCGAGCGCTATTTCGGGCTCGATGCGCTGCGCGGACTGGCGGCGCTGACCGTGGTGGCGTTCCACTGGCGTCATTTCTTCTATCGCGGAGTCAACCCGCCCGAGACGCTCGACGCGTCCAGATTTCCATTCGGGGCCGCGTTCACCGGGATCGTGAGGCATGGCGATCTTGCGGTCGATCTATTCTTCATTCTGTCCGGATTTATCTTCTATTCCGTCTACTCGAATGCGATCGCGACCCGGCAGGTCGGCAAGTGGGATTTCTTCGTCAGTCGGTTCTCCCGCCTGTATCCGCTGGCCTTGGCGACGCTTTTGCTGGTCGCGGTCCTGCAGGCCGTCATGCTGCGCACGACCGGCAGCTATTTCATCTATCCGGCCAACGATGCCTTCACCTTCATTCTGCATCTTTTCATGGCGTCCGACTGGGGCATCCAGGTCGCCGCGCCATACTTCGGGTTCATTCGTGGTCATGGCTTCGATGCACCGATCTGGTCGGTGTCAGTCGAGGTTCTGCTCTATTACTTCTTCTTCGTCCTCTGCGTGACACGACGCTCATCGGCGTGGTGGGCCGCCATGGGCATGGTCGCAGGCTTTGCATTCATGCTCGTCTACACGCCTCTCGGTCGCGGCGTGTGGTGCTTCTTCATGGGTGCCCTAGTGTATTACGCCAGCCGATGGCTCTCGGCTCAACCGGCGGTCTACAGAAGAATTCCACTCGTCGTGGCCGGCGTGGTTTGGATCGGGTTGACGTCCGCCGAGTTTGATCCGCGTGCGACGGTGTTCCCTGTACAGCCGGTCTTGGGCAGTACTCCGCTGTACGAGTACCTGGTTTGGACCACGCTTGCCTTTCCGTCGGCCGTCCTGACGCTGGCGCTCTACGAGGAACGATGGAGCAGAGGCATGCGGCGGCTGAAGTTCCTTGGAGACATCAGCTACTCGACATATCTGCTCCACTTTCCGCTTCAGATCCTGTTCGTGCTGGTCGGTACGTGGCTGAGCGTGGGCACCGAGTTCTACATGCACGAGTCGACGTTCATCCTGTTCACGGCGATTTTGATCCTTCTTTCCTTGGTGACGTTTCACTGGTTTGAATATCCTGCCCGGCAGCGGCTGCGCCGTTTCCTGGGCGGGTTCAAACGGCAAGTCCCGCTGAAGCGAATACTTCCGGAAGTCCGTGCGGCTGGCGGAAGAGCCAGCGAGTAGTGCGTTCGGTTGATGTAGGGAGGAAAGGCCACTCATGCGGCTCGCGGTGCGCAACAGACTGTTCGTCCTGTTCGTTCTGCTCATCGTGCTGGCCGGCGCCCTGGGCATCTTCCAGGGCATGCGTTACCGCCAGGCCATGGCGGACGGGTGGGGAATTCCGCTGAAGGATGCCACGCTCTTTAAGGCCGACTACTGGATGGGCGAGCTGGTCGAGGCGATCGTCGAGAAGGGCCAGTACCGGGCCTGCTATCCGAGCGAGAAATCGGCCCAGCCGGCAACGACGGGCATATGCGCGTCGGCGTACCGCATGCCAGTGGTGCCGCTGTTCATGTCGCTGGTCGCGATCATCCATAACGACCTCGTCTTCTACGAAGCGATCAAGATGATGATCGGCACTGCATTGCTGTGCCTTGCGGCCTGGCTGGTACTGCGGCAGACCAGCGACTGGAGTCTGATCGGCGGCGGGTTGATGGTGATCTACGTGCTCAGCCCGCCGAATGTTCAGATCTTTTTCGGCGTCGTTACCGAAGAATCGTACTTCATTCCGCAGATGGCGCTGGCGGGTGCACTACTGTTCAGCCGGAAGAGGGGCGAGACGGCGATCTCGAGCGCGGCAGTGATCGTGCTTGCCGTCCTGGTCGCGATCATGCCGATGACCAAGTCGTCGGCCATGTTGCCGGCGACGGTCATCGCGGTGCTGCTGGCACTCAAGGTGCGCGGCGCCGTGCGCTGGTTGCCGCTGGTGGCGCTCGCGGCCGTCTCGCTCGCCTGGGGAACGTTCACCTATGAGGCGAGCGGCCACTTCGCGTTCGGCAACACCCTGTCGTCGCTGAACGGCTACAATCTCCATCACGGATATACCAAGTATTACGGCGAGGTGGCGCCGCGCTATCACCTCGACCTGCCGGTGATGCGTGGCCAGATCAAGCTCGATCCGCCGGTCCACGACGAGTGGGAGATGAACAAGCAGTTCACCGACCGCTCGATTGCCTTCATCCGTAACAACCCCGGCACGGCGGCCTGGTATCTGGTGCTGAAGACCTACGCGGCGTTCTTCAAGCTGACCCCCGAGTACCGACTGCAGAGCGGTGAGGACGGCTTTTTCTTGCCCAAGCACCTGATCCTGACCGCGGGGCTGATCTTCGATCGCGCCGTGCTGTGGTCCTCGCTGGCAGTGGCGTGCTGGATCTGCTGGACGGCGCTGCGCAGGAGGGGCTGGAAGGTGCTCATCAACGATGAGGAGGCGTTCGACGCCATCATGATGGTGCTGGTGACCGGCGCCTATATGCTGCCTTTCGTGATCGCCTTCTCGACCTATCGCCACATCGTGCCGTTGTACTATTTCCAGGTGCCATACCTCGCCTCGGTGCTGCTGCGGTCCTCGGTGCTGCAGCGCTCGGCCTGGGGCGCGCGGGTGGGCCGGATGGTCCGGCCGGTCACCGCTGGTGGATAAGCGTGGCTAGTACCGAGGCGCTGTTCGTCGAGGAGCCGGTCGGTGGCTGGGCCGGCCGCACGCACAGGCCTCATCTCGTCGCCCATCCCACCACCGTTGAGGGCCTGCGTCAGGCCGTCGACGCGGCGTGGTCTCAGGCAGGCAGCGTGATCGCGATGGGCTCGGGCTGCAGCTACGCCGACCAGATCCAGACCCGCGAAGGCATCGTCGTCGACTGCCGTGGGCTCACCGGCATCGAGCGCTGGGATCCCGAGACGGGGCGCATTGCGGTGCGGGCAGGGACCACGCTGGCGGAGATCCTGCGGCTGGCGCTGCCGGCAGGCTGGACGGTCGGCGGCGTTCCCGGTTCCTTCATGGTGACGGTGGGTGGCGCGATCGCAAACAACGTCCACGGCAAGGACGCCCATCGCTGGTCGTTCGGCAAGGGCGTGCAGAGCTTCGATCTGCTGACTGCGGATGGCGCGGTCTCGAAGGTCACACCGGACAGCGACACCGAGCTCTTCCATGGCACGATCGGCGGGCTCGGCCTGCTGGGCATCGTTGCGGCGGCCGAGCTGCAACTGGTGCGCATTCCGTCGCCCTGGCTGGAGGTCGAGATCGTGCGCACCGGTTCCCTGCGCGAAAGCCTCGAGGTGTTCGAGCGGCGGCGCACCAACGATTTCGCGCTGGGCTGGATGGACCCGTTTGGGCCGGGCCGAGCCCGTGGCCAGGGCGTGATCTCGCTGGCGAAGTGGGCATCGCATTCGAAGGCAGTTCCGCCGGAACGCGTTGGGCAGGCGCTGACGGTCAACGACCGTGTTCTGGGGATTGTCCCGACGACCTGGGTCTGGCGCGCGGCGGCGCCAATGCTGAAGTCGCCGGCACTGCGCCTGACCAATGTGATCTATCGCGCACTTGCCGCTGGCAAGGCCAAACGGCTGGTGCCGTTTCCCGATTTCTACTTTCTCTACAACCGCATCAACGGCATCGACGAGGCTTACCGTCCACACGGCTTCACCGAAATTCAGGCATTGCTGCCGCAGGGCCGTGAGCTGGCGGTCTGCGACTCCATGCTCGATCTTCTCGATGCCCGGCGGTTGCGCCCGATCTTCTTCACCATGAAGGGCCACGTCGCCGACGACTGCCTGCTGGGGTTTCCGGGCGACGGGCTGAGCGTGACGGTCGCGCTCCAGAAGCCGGCCAGCGACCGCTCGTCGTTCCGTTCCGCCCTGTCCGAGGTCTTCGATTTGGTGGCGGCTGCCGGCGGCCGGGTCAATCCGTCCAAGGACGAGTTCCTGTCGGCCGGCCACTTCAAGCGCATGTATCCGACAGCCGGCAAGTTCGCTGAGCTGAAGCGGCGCGTCGATCCGCAGGGACGCTTCCAAAGCGATCAATACCGAAGACTGTTCGAGGGAGCATGACCCAACCATTCGCCGAAGCCTGTGCGCTGGTGACCGGCGCCTCCAGCGGCATCGGTCGCGCGCTCGCCGTCGAGCTGGCGAAGCGGAAGGCCCGCCTGGCGCTGGTCGGCCGCCGCGGCGACGCTCTCGAGGAGACGGGCAAGATGTGCCTCGCCGCCGGCGCGGTGCGCGCCGAGGCGCTGCCATTCGACCTTCGCAACCTGTCCGCTATCGAGGGGATGGTCGGCGAGGCCGAGCAGCGCCTGGGCGCACCGATCAACCTAGCCATCCATGCCGCAGGATCGGTGTTGATCGCGCGGGTCTCGGACTATCCGGTCGAGAAGGCACAGGAGCTGATGGACGTGAACCTGATGGCGGGTTTCGCGCTCGCCCGGGCGCTCGTTCCGCGCATGCAAGCAGGCGGCGGCACGATCGGCTTCATCGCCTCCGGCACGGCTTATCGCGCGGTACCGTTCCAGTGGGCCTATGCCGCCAGCAAGGCCGGCATCGAGCGGCTCGCCGAGGCCCTGCGCCTGGAGCTTGCCGGCTCTGCCGTCCGCGTGCGGGTTGTGTCGCCCGGCCCGGTCGATACTGCGATGAACGCCAACCCGCCATCGGTCGGGGACGCGCCGATGTTAAGCGCGGCCAAGGCGCCGCCGTCGCCCCAGGCGATCGCGCCGGCCATTCTCGCTGGCTTCGCAGGAAACCGGCCACGGGTGGAGCTCAACCGCAGGGTCACGATCGCACGTTGGCTGTCGGCCTTCGGTGCCGAGCCGTTCGACTTCATTCTCAGCCGGACGCTGCGGCCTTCTTCCAGATCGCGATGACCGAGCGGCCGAGGCGATAGCCGGTCAGCGGATCGAAGACCCGGGACAGGGGGACGACGCTCGAGTCCCATATCTTGATCGTCGCCGGCGTTGGGGCGCTCTTCTTCGCCACGTAGCGGTTCGCCGCCGACAGCACGAGTCCCAGCGAATCAAGATAGAACGCCGTCAGCGGCACGAGCGACGATGGCGTGAGCGCGAGGAGGCCCGGCCGGTCGTAGCGCCGGTAGTGGCCGATCGCGGCGTCGAACGGCGAATAGACTGCCTGATGGGCAGGGCAGAGCACGACGAGATGGCCGCCCGGCGCCAGATGCTCCGCAGCCGCCGCCACTTCTGTCCGGTCATCCTCGATGTGTTCCAGCACGTCGATGTAGAGGATCGAATCGAAGGTCGCGTCGGCCGGCAGGTCGCCCAGCATGCCGCACATCACGCTGGTGCCGGCCGGCAGTTGTGCAGACGTGATCTTGTTGCGAATGGCCTCGCACAGTTCGGGATCGGGTTCGAGCAGGGTCCATTGCCGGCCCGGGGCTTGGCCGAATGCCGCGAGGTTTGCTCCACGTCCGGCGCCGACCTCGAGCACGTTGCCGGTGATGAAAGGCGAGAGCTTGGCCGTCCAATAAGCCTTCCAGTTGACGGCGCCCTCGAACAGTTCGAGCTCTCCGCCCTCGTACTGGCGTTCGCTGGCCACCTAGAGCTCGCGCCGCTCGCGGACGAAGATCGGCAGTTCGATCAGCGGGACCCGCGCGATCGAGCTGCGATTGTTGAGCAGCAGGAAGCTCGCGCCGATCGCTGCGAACAGGACCTGTAGCAGGATGGCGAGCAGCACGCCGGCCAGGATCGAAGTCCAGCCGCGAATCGGCCAGTCGGTGAAAAGATAGAGCGCCACCAACGCGACGATCACGCTTCCCGTCGCGATCGCGAAGATCAGCGTGGCGAAGATCATCCGGATGAGGATGACGTCGATGTAGACCGATAGCGCGCTCATGCCGAGCAGCACCAGCGGCTGCAGGGTCATCTTCGGCGTGCCGGCATAGCGCGGAGCACGGTCGTGTGGCATGCGCACGATCGGGCAGCGCTGGCGCGACACCGTTGCGGCGAGGTGGTTCCAGATCTCCGGCGCATGGACCAGCTGCTGCAGTGCCGCCGGGCTGATGGCGCAGAAGTTGCCGTAGTCGACCGTCTGGGAGCAGAGCGCGCGATAGAGCTGCTTGTAGATCCAGTAACCGGCGCGGAAGATCATCGTGGCATGGCGCCTGCCCCGTGTCGCGACGGCGATGCCCTCGGGCGCCTGCTGCAGCGCCTTCAGGAGCGAGGGGATGTCCGACGGCGGATCCTCGCCATCGCTGTCCATCACCACCAGCGCATCGTAGGGCTTGCCCTCGAACTGGCGGAAGGCCTCGACCATTCCGACCGCGATGGCGCGCTGATGGCCGAGATTTCGCACCAGGCGGACGATCTGGACATTGGCGAACTCGTCCGAGCTGATCGGCCCCAGTGGTTCCGACGAGCCGTCGTCGACGGCGAAGATGGTGAAGCGCAGGTTGTGCTGCCGGCCAACTTCGGACAGATCGGCCTTGAGGTGCGCGAAAGACGGCCAGTCGTTGAAAACCGGCGTCACGACGAGGATATGTCCGTTCACGGATTACCGACTTCCGATGCCTTCGCCGGTGCGCTTCAGCCGGACATCGGGGTCGAGTTGGTCGTCCGGATCGCGTTCCATGTTGAGGCGCGCTTCATAGGGATCCATGTCGAGGTAGCGCAGGTGCTGGCTCACATAGACCCCTGGCTCCGTGAGGTGCTGGGCGATGCTCGAATGGCTGCCGACGGTGATGCCGTTCTCGACCCGGCTGCCGGGGCTGATGCATGAGAAGGCGCCGATATAGACGTTGTCACCCAGGAACACCGCGCCATCGACCCGGGCGCGTTCGTAGCCGGTTCGGGCATGGACGTAGCCATGGGTCCAGACCTGCGACTGGCGGCCGGCCAGATGGGTGTGCTTGCCCATCTTGAAGCTGCGGGTCATGTCGATCGCGTGCTGGCCGGTGATCCGCGCGTCCTCGGCCAGCCACAGGATCGATTGCGGCTTGCCGGGGGCGGCCCGCGCCGCGCAGCTGATCTGGTTGCGATTGCCGATGCGGGCGCGGTAGCCCGAGCGCAGCTTGAACGGGCCGCGCAGGACGTTGCCCCAGCCGAGTTCCGTGGCCTCGCGCATCAGCACGGCGCGGCAGCCGATGAAGTTGCCCGGCCCGATATAGGCCCGTGGCCCCAGGTACAACCGGGTTCGCCAGATGACGCAGGCCCTGATGACCGCGCTGTTATGAACCTTGTGGCCAAGTGCCCGAAGCACGGCCGGCTTGAAGGAACGCGGAAGAACCAGGGCGGCAATAAGCGTCAGAATGTCCTTCACAGCGTTATCGCATGGTGTTCGAGGCGGGTTGATGTCGCGGCAAAACACTAGCAGTTTCGGCGGCGCGAGGGGAGCGAAGACGTGCGTCCGGCAAAGGGGTGGGCAAACTGGTCAACATTCCATCGGCGAAATTCCTGCGGACCGCTTTCACCTTCGCCCTGTCTTTCGGGCTGGGCAAAGGGGTCGCATTCTGTGCGGCGATTGCCCTGCCGCGGCTGGTCGATGCCCAAACCTACGGTGGCATCGAGCTGGCGCTGACTCTGGGCTTGATGGGCGCGACGGTGCTCGGCCTCGGCACGTCCTCGGTAGCCCTGAGAACCGAACTGGTGGACAAGGACCCCCGCGCCGAGCTGATGCTGTTCGGCCTCTGCCTGTGGCTGGCGGGCGTTGCCGTGGTGGCCGCGCCAGTCGCCCTGATGTTTCATTGGCCGGTCGAATACGCCCTCGGCATCGCCCTGATCGCGCTGTTCGGCCTCCAGTTCTCCGGCTCGGCCTACGCCCGGATGAAGGGGTACATTCACCTGTCCGGCTGGCTCGACAATTCGAGCATCATGGTGGTGGTGGCCCTGGTCGGCGTGCTGACGCTGCTGGGCATGGCGACTGTGGGGCTGCTCACCTGGTGGGTGGTGGCCGTCGCCGTGGCCCTGGCAGCCTTGGCCCTGCGTCGCGTGTCGGGCATGCCGTGGCCGCAGTTCAAGGAGATCGTCCATCCGGTGGTGCGGCTGGGGGCGCCCATGATGCTCTTCGGGCTGTCGCAGATCCTGCTGTTCGGCACGGCGCGGCTGGCGATCGCGAAAGAGCTCGGCCTGACCGACGTGGCGTGCTTCTCCCTATGCGCGCGCATCGCTCTGGTGCTGGTCTTCGCCAGTCAGATTCTTAGCGTCGGATTGTTTCGCTCTGTCTATCGGATGAACCTGGAGAGGATCGGCTGGATCTTCACGCGCTGGGTCGCTGTGCTGTCGGGCCTCGGGTTCGTGGTGACCCTGGTCAGCCATTTCACCGGCCATCTCCTCGTGGCCTGGACGGAAATTCCGGCGGCGGCATTCGTCCGGATCTTCCCCCTCGTCACGATCCAGACGACGCTTTGGATACTGAACTCGAACCTCGAGATGTTCGTGGTGCGTGACCTGCTGTCGCGACAGGCGACGATCGCGTGCCTGTCGATCGTCGGGATCGGCGCGATCGTGGGCCTGGGGCTGTTCCGGTGGATTCCGGCCACCCTGCCGGCGGTCATTTGGCTGTATTCCATCGCGATGCTGGCGATGCTTCTGGTTCAGATGCGATTACTCGCCCGCAAGGGCGTGAGCTTCCGGTCAGCGTATTTCGTGCTGCCTCTGGTTGCGAGCCCGTGGTTGATCGAGCTTCTGCCCGCCATTTCATGAGACCGTCAGAAAACAGAACGTAAATGTCGATCTGCTTCATCTCCAACAAGGATCTCACGGTCGTCTACTCCGACATCGCACGGCGGCTGCAGCGCGAAGGCGAAGAGATCGTCTGGCTCGCACCGAGCCGCCGCTGGGCCAACTGGCTGCGCGATGAAGGCTGGCCGAGCGCCGACATCCTGTGCCTCGCCGAGCACGAGGCTGAATGGCAGGATCTGCCGATCGAGAAGGCTGCGGCCGAGCTGGCCGACATCGAGCGCGAGGCGCCCGCGACCATCGGCAACGTCATCCATATGTGCCGCAACCTGCGGCGCTCGCCGGCGCAGTTCAGCTACGCCTACCTCGCTGTGGCGCGGCGTCACGTCGAGCCGTTCCTGCGCCAGCGCAAGGTCGAGGTGGCGTTCGGCGAGGGTACCTGGGGTTTCGAGCTGCTCACCTGGCTGGTGTGCGGCCATATCGGGATTCCGATGCTCACGCCGTCCTCGACGCGCGTGCCCGGCGACCGCTTCTACTTTGCCGATGCCGTCATGACGACGCTGTTCGAGGTTGTTGCGCCGGGCCGGAAGGACGTGGAGTGGGCGCGGAATTTCCTCCACGAGTGGCTCCACCGACCGGTCCAGCCGCCCTACATGCAGGCGTTCAAGAGCGGCTATACGCCGTTCCACCTGCGCTGGCTGAACGAATTGTTCATTGGCCTGGCGCGGCAGCATCTGGATCGCGGCGACGCCACGCTCTGGCCGTTGAGCGCCCGCATCGCCGACCGCACGACGCGTTTCGTCAACGCCATCATGAGCAGGTATTTCAGCCCGTTCGAGACGTCGCCGCCGAATGAGCGCTATGTGCTCTATCCGCTGCATCACCAGCCAGAGTCCTCGATCGACGTCTACGGCTCGCTGAACAGCAATCAGCTGGCCCTGATCGACACGGTCAGCCGGCTGTTGCCGGTGACCCACCGACTCTGGGTGAAGGAGCACAAAGGTGCGATCGGCGACCGGTCGCTCGGCTGGCTGCGGCAGGTCAAGGCGCTGCCCAATGTGCGCTTGATCGATCCATTTCGGGACATTTTCAGCCTGATGAAGGGCGCCGACCTGGTGCTGACCGTGAGCGGCACGGTGGCCTACGAGGCGGCACTGCTCGGCGTGTCGAGTGTCGGCCTGTCGCCGATCTTCTTCTCCTCACTGCTTACCAACAAGCCGCACGCACGCAGCCATCCGCTGGAATGGCGCCTGCGCGAGATGCTGGAGGCACCGCGTCCGGCCCTCGATGGCGAGCCGCGCCCGGCCGCGATCGAGTTCCTGGCCAACCTGCATGCGAACTCGTACTTCGGCAATCCGTTCGAGGTCGGAGCACCGAGAGCGCGGCGGGCCGAGCCGGAGTATCTCGTGCCGGAGGCGAAGGCCTTTTCCGACTTCCTCGCCGGCCTGCGAGCGCGCCGAGCAAGGCCCTAGTCTGGGTCTTGCGCTGGCGCCCTCCAATACCGCGCCCTCAGCCCAAGATACTGGCACTCCATCGTTCCGCGTTCCACTGCGGTGGAACGCCTGAAATGCCGGCCAGCGTGCATTTCAGGCAATTGATCCCGCTTCCTGCGCCACAGTGGTGTTGGAACGATGGGGCAATTGGCGGCACGCGGAACGGGTTATCCCCAATTTAATCTTTGGTCGATTCCAAAAAGACGGACGTGAGTCGTCTTCGTCTCCTGGAGTGGAGCTAGAGCGGGATGATTCTAAGTTCGATCGTATCCTGCTTTTGCGAAGTAGTTGGCACACTCGCTGGGCTGGACGGTAGGCAGTAGCTCGGCGAGAGCGCTGTAGATGGCGTCGTGGGTGCGCCGTGCGGCCTTGCGCA